>CAJOIG010000296.1 GCA_905234575.1 uncultured Oscillospiraceae bacterium | reverse complement strand
GCGGCGGCCTGGGACCTGGTGCTGCGGCTCAAGGCGGGAAAGACCCATGAAGTTTGAAAAGACGCTGGCCCTGCGCAACCTGCGGCGCAAGCCCGCCCGCACGGCGGCGCTCATGCTGCTGACGGCCTTTCTGTCGCTGTCGGTCTTTGCCGGATCGGTCATTGTGTCCAGCCTGCGCAGCGGCCTTTCGAGCTACGGCGACCGCTTGGGCGCGGACATCGTGGCAGTGCCGTATCAGGCAACGACGAAAAAGGAGTTCGAGTCGATCCTTCTGCAGGGCATCCCCGGCACGTTCTATATGGACGGACAGTATTACGATAAAATCTGCGGCATTGACGGCGTGGAGATCGCCGCGCCGCAGTTTTACCTCGCCTCGACGAGCGCGGGCTGCTGCTCCGTGCCGGTGCAGATCATCGGCTTCGACCCGGCGCTGGACTTCACCGTGCAGCCCTGGATCCGGGAAAGCTACAGCACGGAGCTGGGGGACGGGGACATCATCATCGGCAGCGATCTCACCCTGCCCGGCTCAAATTCTATGATACCCAATGCCGGGTGGTGGCACAGCTTGATAAAACGGGCACTGGCCTCGACACGGCGGTGTACTGCAATATGCACACCATCAAGACCATGATCGAGAACGCGCAGGCGCTGGGCTTCACGACCTTTGACGGCGTCGATCCGGACAACGCCGTGTCCGCGGTGCTCATCCGCGTGGGAGAGGGATACGACGCGGCGATGGTAACGGGGGATATAAACGTCCACGTCCGCCATGTGGAGGCGGAGCAGACGACGAATATGCTCTCCGGCATCGCGGGAGGGCTGACGAACGTTTCCCGGATCGTCGGCGGCCTCACGGTCATGGTATGGCTTCTTGCCATCGTTATACTTGTGATCGCCTTTGCCATGATCTCCCGGGAACGGACAAAGGAGTTTGCCATCCTGCGGGTTATGGGTGCGTCCCGGGGCATGGTCTCCCGCCTGCTTTTGACGGAATCCGCCCTTGTGAGTCTTGCAGGCTCTGTTCTGGGGCTGATCGTCGGGGCGCTGGTTGTGTTCCCCTTCAGCCGGGCCATCAGCGGCTCGCTGGGTATGCCGTATCTGACGCCCGGCGCGGGCGTGATCGTCGGCATGGCCACAGGCAGCCTTCTTCTGGCGGTCTTGGCGGGCTCGCTGACGGCGGCCTTTGCCGCTGGACGCGCCGGCAAGACGGACGCCGGACTCGTTCTGCGGGAGGGAGCTTGAACCTTTTTCTTGAGAAAGAAAAAGGTTCCCAAAAAGAACTGTATTCGCACCGACAATGCGATCGTCCTTACGTTTTTTTGCCCGGTAACGTAAGGGAAATTATGATTCTGAAAGCGATCGGCGTCAGCCGCCGGTATTTCCGGCAGGGCAAGGGAAAAAACTTCTTTTACGCCGTGGAAAAGACGGACCTGACGCTGGCCTCCGGGGTCCTCACGGAAATCACCGGCCGATCCGGCAGCGGCAAGAGCACGCTGCTCAATATGCTTGCGGGGCTTTTAGAGCCGACGGAGGGACAGGTCCTGCTCGACGGCGCGGACCTGTATGCCATGGACGACCGGGAGCGGTCCAGGCTCCGCAACGCCTCCATCGGCGTTATCCCCCAGGGACAGACGGGCCTGCACAGCCTGACGGTGCTGGAAAACGTAAAGCTGCCGAGCCTTCTGTACGGGAAGGAACCGTGCTCCGACGAGCGGGCGGAGAAGCTGCTCGAACGCGTCGGCATCGCTGAACTGAAGGACGTGTACCCGAACGAGCTCTCAGGCGGGGAGATGCGCCGCCTGGCCATCGCCCGGGCGCTGGTCATGGACCCGGGCGTGATCCTGGCGGACGAGCCGACGGGCGACCTTGACGACGAGAATACGCGGGAGGTCCTCTCCCTTCTGCGGCATTGCGCCGATGAGGGGGCTGCCGTTCTTCTGGTGACGCACGAGACCGAAGCCGCGGCCTATGCCGACGCGGTCTATAAAATGAGCGACGGCGTCCTTGCGGAGGTGTGAGGATGGAGATATTTGAGGCGGTCATGGTGATCTGCTTCGGTCTGTCGTGGCCGATGTCGGTGTATAAATCCTGGACCTCCCGCACGGCCAGGGGCAAGAGCCTGACCTTTGAGTTGTTCATCCTGCTGGGCTATATCAGCGGGATCGTCGGTAAGCTCGTCAGCGGGAGCATCACCTATGTTTTTGCTTTCTACATCCTGAACACCGTTATGGTAACAGCGGATATCCTGCTGTATATCCGCAATGCCCGGCTGGAC
>CAJOIG010000295.1 GCA_905234575.1 uncultured Oscillospiraceae bacterium | reverse complement strand
GTGTACTTGGAGTAGGCCTCCAGCACATTCCCCTTGCAGGTGAACAGGAGCTTGCCGTTCTGGTCGACGGTCTCGCCGACGCCGCCCATCTCCCACACGCGGGCGTCCGCGCCGGGGACGGTCAGGTCGTGCATGAAGGCGGTCTCCTTCCCCTTGCCGAACACGTCGCCGGCGTACACGTTCCGCTCGTACCAGATGTCGTTGCGATCCATGGTGTAGTAGAACTTCGAGGCGATGTTCTTCGGGAACTGGGGGATCGCCATGATGGGGAACATGGCCATAAAGCCCGGCATGGCGGGCACGGACGGGTGCCCGTGCGCCCGGGCGTACTCGGGATCGGAGTACAGCGGGTCATACCGGTTCCAGCGGCGGTTGAATTCGATGATCTGACGCTCGTCCAGCGGACGCGGGGGCGGCATCTTGAACGGCGGAGGCGGCATTTTGATCTTCCCGGAGGCGATCCCCAGGCGCTCCTCCACCAGCTCCTTTTCCCAGTCGAGATACTCGCCGGGGTAGAATTTCTGCATTTCAGGCATTTTCTATTACCTCACAGTCTGTGATTTGTGCGTTTCAGCTCGAAAACGGAGGATCAGCGGGTCACTCCGTTCAGGCTGCTGAAGTTTTTTCAGTCATTACGGCTCGGCAGCTCGACGGTCGCCCAGCCGGATTCGTAGGTCTCGCCGAGGATGGTGTCGATCCACCACGCGAGGCGGACATAGTGCTTTCCGTCCTCGCAGAACTTGTCGAACACATAGCTCTTGACCCAGGCCACGTCCCGCTCCATGCCGTGCTCCGTGATGGGCTGTCCGGCCTTGAACGGGACGACGGACAGGAAGTCCACGGCGCTCGGACTTTTCGGGACAGTGAAGCCCCGGGAGGCCAGGCTGTCCTGGCTCATGATGCCCCAGCGGATGTTCACGAGCTTTCCGTGATCGCCCATAAAGTTATTGATGTGCCGCAGGGCGTAATCACGGCCCAGGAAGTGCGGTGGGACTCCTCCCCGTGGGGCAGATCCACGCTGCGGAAGCCGCCGCCGTACTCCTCGCCGTATTTGAGGCGAAGCTCCGGCTCCTTCGGCCAGGAATCCGTGCGGTTCGGCATGCGGTAGATGCCGTTCTGCGCAGATCGGACCATGGTCTTTCGGAAGCTCTCATCCATGATCTCTTTTTTCAGTGTGCGGGTGCCGCCGTTGCCCATGCCCACCCGGGGCGTGGGCTCGATGGAGTCGTCGATGGGGCCGTCCAGCGTCTCCGCCGGCATGAAGCCCACAGGGACATCCTCCCAGTACAGGGGCTCCGCGCCCTGCATCTTCTCGTTTTATCTTCTCCCAGTCCGCGTCGGAGTAGTAATGCTCCGGGCGGCTGTCCCAGTCCGGGCCGATCCAGTCCATCTCGCCCTCTTCCTTCATGTGCTCGGGGTCGGTGAGGGCCTTGAGATTCTCCACAGCGCGGAAGGCGACCTTATTCACGAGCTCGCCCCGCTGGTTGTAGATGCTGCCGGAGGTCTCGATGGCGAAGGAACGGAACTCGCTGCCCTCGGCGGGCGTCAGGTCGAGGATATGCCGCTCGTCCGCGATGAGATACATCGTATCCCCCGCGTACACGGGGTTATAGAAGCTCACCTCGTGATTGAGGCCGGAGACGAGCATATAGTCCCGCGCGTCCCGGGGAACTGTCGTCGTGGGCGGCCAGGGTCTGCAGGCCGGGAATGGAGCGATAGCCGAGCTTCACGGCGTAAGCTTCATCGTTGAACAGCGGGTTTTCCGGATCGAACTTCGTGTTGTTGTAACGGAGGATCTCCTCTGTGATGACCTGAGTGTACACGCCGGGCATGGCCTCGGTAATTGCACCCTCCCGGATCTCCGCCGGGGAGACCGGGCCGCGCTCCTCGATGGCGCGGCAGGTCTCCAGAAATTCCGCGAGGGCCTTCTTCTCCCGGTCGGTGTAGACGCCGGGGTAGAATTTTACAAACTGCTTTTCCATGGTTTTTACACGATGGACACGTACTCGCTGTCCGCGTCGCGGCGCTTGCCGTCCCAGGTGTAGAAGTGGTCCTCCACGATGCTGGCGATGAATGCCTTGGCCTGGGCCTCGTGCCGGGGCGCGGGGTTCTGGTTGTTGGAGGTGTGGAAGAAGAAGCCGCCGGCGTGATAGTTGCCGTCCGCGTCCTTATAA
>CAJOIG010000294.1 GCA_905234575.1 uncultured Oscillospiraceae bacterium | reverse complement strand
TAACGGAGGGAATGTGACCGCTCGGATTTTCGCTTGTTTTCCGCCACGGTATCCACGAAGCGATACAGCCAATCGACGGGTTCCGCCCATGTGTTGCCGACCAGAGCGAGACCTGCGAGCTCCGGGGCGATATCTGGGTGGCGAAGGAGCTGACCATCTCCGATCCCGGCATGGCGTCACTGGAGCTGGATACCGATAAGCCGGCGTCGCTGGAGGTGCAGCTCATCGACTCTGAGTGGATCGGCTCCGTTCAGGGCCACGGCGAGGGACTGACCCTGCGGCTCGACGGGACCTCCTCCTGGACGGTCACGGAGGACTGCACGGTCGGGACGATCGAGCTGGAGAGCGGCGCCGTGATCGCCGCGGAACGCCCAGTGACGGTGCGTTATCAAAGCAGCGATACAGTCGTCCCCGGGACCTATGGTAACGTGACGTTTATTCAATACTGAGAAGTCATAAATATCGGAGGACATCGAAAACCGATGTCCTCCGATATTATCCTCGTCTACGCCTCCGCGTCCGGCAGATCCGCGCCGCGGAGCTGACCGGGGGTGACGCCGTATTTGGCCTTGAAAGCCCGGTGAAAGGTCTCGGTGCTCCCGAAGCCGCACTTCTTGCAGGCGGTTTTGACCGTGGAGCCCTGCCGCACGAGCTTGAGGGCCATGTCGAGGCGGGCCTCCCGGATGTATTTTGCCACGGACACGTTCATTTCCCGGCGGAACACCTTGGTCAGAGCGGAGACGCTGCAGCCCACGGCGGCGGCGCACTTCTCCACGCTGAGATCGGGATCGGAGAGGGAGGCGGCGATGAATCCCACCGCCTGATCGAACCGCTTGCGGGTGATTCGGACCGTCCGCTCGGCGTGCTCCTGCGCGACTGTGTCCAGCATGCCGTGCAGCCAACCAGTGTACGGAGTCCATAACGACCTGAAACTGCTTTCGGCGAAAGTCCTTTTTGATCTTGATGCCGACCTGGGCGCTGAGACGGCAGAATTCCTCAAAAAAGTCGCCGAACATCCGTTTGAGCTCATCCACGCTGGAGGCGCGGTTTTCGGCAAGATCGGACAGGATCTCCGATGTCAGGGGGTGGAAGTCCTCGCCGGAGAGAAGCTGGGTCACGACCAGGCGGATGCGCTCCTCCAGTCCTCCGGTCCTCTCCATCGGCGTCTCGGGCGGCATCATCCGCACGCGGCAGATGGGCTCGTCAAAGACATGCTCGATATAGCGGTGCAGGGTGGCGCGCTCCAGAAGCTTTGTGTAGGTGGAGCTGATGCTGAGAAGATTGTCCGTGGGATCGCCGATGTAGGCGACCACATCCATGTCGTAGCGCTCCTTGCAGCTCTTGCCGACCTCGGCGCTGGCCACGTCCAGATAATTGACGATGGAAGCGTCCGGCATAAGCCCGAACGGAAAGTTGACGATCACGACGAGCCGCCCGTCCAGCTCGGAGGAATAAAAGGAGTAGTGACCGGTGAACGCCTCCCTGGCGGCCTCCTCGATGATCGCGTAGGTGAAGCTCCGGCCGAAGACGTCCCGGCCCTGAGCCTGATCCTCGGTATGGGAGCTGACCTCGGAGAACAGAATGACGACGAAGGTGCCCTTGCCGAGATACATATCGTTCACGGAAAAGTAGAGAAGGGTGCCCATGTCGATCTCCGCCGAACAGTGGCAGATGAGGCCCATATTCTGCATCCGGACCAGCTTGTTCCGGTACTCGATCATGCTGTATTCCTTCTGAGCCAGCTGCATGGCCAGCTCCTGCGCCGCTTTGTTCATGAAGCACCTCCTGTGATTTGCTGCGCCCAGTATAGCATTTTGGGTTATTGAGTGTCAATACAGGCGCAAATTGATATGATCTTAAGAAGGCAGAAATTGGAGCATTGGTATCATATTCGTTTCTTGATGTAATGTGAGGCGGATGATACTATACTCTTAGGAAAACAAAAAACTATGGAGGGACAAAGATGAAACGTTCGATCGCATGGATCCTCGCGCTGATGATGGTCATGACGCTGATCCTGACCGGCTGCGGCGGAGGAAGCACCACGACCGCCCCCGCGGCGGAAGACAGCAGCGCGGCGGCC
>CAJOIG010000293.1 GCA_905234575.1 uncultured Oscillospiraceae bacterium | reverse complement strand
CTGTCCGGCAAGCTCCTCGGAATCCCGGCTGCCCCACCATTTCAGGACATAGTCGAGGCCGACGATGTGGCCGAAGCCCTCCTCCCGCAGGCCGACGAGCGCGGCGGGATCCTCGTGCATGGCGTCCTCCCACTGCCGGGCGCCGGCGTTCAGATGCTCCAGATAGCTGGTGCGGACCCAGTCCGCCAGCTTGTCGGCGCAGAGCTGCCACGCAGCCTCCGCCGGCGTCTTTTCAAGTACGTTGGAAATCAGCATTTCAAAAACTCCCTTCCAAATTTCGATCCGTTTTGATGTGCGGTGATATAGGCGCTGTGTCTGCTTCACCGGACGAAGCAGACCCTGTGAGAAGTAAACTGACTGGGGGTCATTCCATGACAAACGTCACGTTACCATAGGTCCCGGGGACGACTGTATCGCTGCCTTGATAATACACCGTCACCGGGCGTTCCGCGGCGATCACGGCGCCGCTCTCCAGCTCGATCGTCCCGACCGTGCAGTCCTCCGTGACCGTCCAGGAGGATGTCCCGTCGAGCCGCAGGGTCAGTCCCTCGCCGTGTCCCTGAACGGAGCCGATCCACTCGGAGTCGATGAGCTGCACCTCCAGTGACGCCGGCTTATCGGTATCCAGCTCCAGCGACGCCATGCCGGGATCGGAGATGGTCAGCTCCTTCGCCACCCAGATATCGCCCCGGAGCTCGCAGGTCTCGCTCTCTGTATCAAGCACGTTCCAGTGAACACCGCTGTTCTCGTGCCGGAAGATCACCAGACCGTCGCAGGCGTTCTCCGCCGTGATGAGCCAGTTGCCGGCGCCCTCGTCCCCGTACAGCGCGTAGTTTTCGTTGTACAGGAAGGAGCTGTCCACCTCCACCGGGGTGGAGGCGCCGTCGATGTAGATCACCGCGAACCGGTTGCCGGTGACCGGGGTGCGGTCCCGGTCCTCGAACCAATAACCGAGACCCGCGGTATTCACCTGCATCTGCGCCTTCAGGATGAACATGTTCATGTCCTTGTGCTCCATGCCGCCCAGCGCATATTCCTGCCAGTAGTCCATGTCGCCGATGGACCAGAATTCCTCTGGGGTGGAGACCTCATATCGTCATAGACCGCCGTCACCCGGCTCTGCAGCACATGGATGCCGGTATCGACGGCGTTTCTGCTGCCGCCGGAACGGGCCTTGAGGCCCGCCACGCCCCGGATATCGCAGTTGTACGCGAACACATAGCCGCCGGAGGCGGAAACGAGGCCGGCGTCCAGATAGGAATGGAGACTGGAGTTGTACACATAGACCCAGCTCTCGTCGCTGCCGATGGAGTAGACGCCGCCGGAGCCGTTGCCGAAGGACTTGGTTACGACGCGGTTTGCCGCGATGATGCCTCCGCCGGTATCCGTGGCCAGGGTCGTGCCCGCCTCGTCGCCGGTGACGATCACCGTGACCGTTTCATCCGGGTCGTCGGCGTCCGTGCGATAGCCCCGCATCTCGTTGTCGTTCGTAAAGACCTCCTGATCGGGATCCTCCCGCTCCATGACGGCAAGGCCGCTGTCCGGGATCGGCTGCGCAATAGCGGAGAGCTTCTCACCGTCCCGCTGGAGCGTCCCGTCCGCGAGAAGGATGCCGTCGTCCGGCCGCACGTTCAGGAATATCTCGCCGCCCGTGGAGACATAGGGGCCGTGCCCGCCGGAGGAGCAGGAGAAGATCAGCCCGCCGTACAGCCACGCCCGGCCGTTCGCCGCGGCGTAGATGGAATTGGCCGAGCCGTCGATGGTGGGACGGATGAGTACAAGATCGGTGCCGCCGTCGTTCAGTCGTCCCACGGCGGACGTCTCGATATCGCCGCCCTCCACCTGGATACCGGAGGCCAGACCGAAGAAATTCCCCGCCTCCTGGGGTCCTTTTCCGGCGGTATAGCTCTTTGCGTGGAAATCCCGGAGCGTCACGCTTCCGCCCTCCTGCACGAACAGGCTGTCGTGGTTTATCTCCGAGCTTGCGCCGAGAGAATCCTCATAGCTTCCGACAACGGCCTCCAGACCGTCCGCCGGCTCCGTCTCCCGGTACAGGTACGCGCAGTTCCAA
>CAJOIG010000292.1 GCA_905234575.1 uncultured Oscillospiraceae bacterium | reverse complement strand
GATGTCGAAGTCCACGTCCATGGTGCAGCCCAGGAAGCGCTCCGTGGGGTTGCCGATGGCGTAGGCGCCGTAGCCGCCGATCTCATCGCCGGTGACGGCGATGAAGCTGTTGATGGCGGTGAGGAAGGGGCTCGTGCAGTTGTCCGTGGACAGGACGCCCCAGCCCTCCGCGGAGACCCAGGAGTTGATGTAGGCCGCGCGGGTGCCGGAGCCGATGAGGTTCGTTCCGCGGCAGTTGCCGGTAGAGCCGCCCACGGGGAAGCCGCCGCGCATCTGCGCCACGTCCGCGCTGGGGACATAGTCCTCGGGCAGAACGCCGTCCATCGCCACGAGGGTGGAGTTTTTCACGACGAGGTTCGCGCCGTCGGCGGAGATCGCCGTCGTGCGGACGACGCCCTTATTGACGACCGTGCAGCCGTCCAGAACAAGGCGGGTCCCCTCGCCCTTCGCCACGACGGCCGCGCCCTGGCCGACCATATCGCTGCGGCCGTTGCCGACAAGATGGATGGTCACGTTTTTGATGGTATGATCGCCGCCCTCGGCGAAGACGCCGTTGAAGCTCTCGCCGGTGGAGAAAATGCGGTAATCGCGCATGGAAGCCGCGTCGCCCAGCACGGCGGCCGGCACGGACAGCGCCGGGTTCACGCCGCTTTCATCCAGATACACCGCCTGGCGGATGGGGAACACCAGGCTCTGATAGCTCACGTTGTGCGCCTCGGTCACGGTGAGGACGACGTTGCCCTCGTACACGCCCGGCAGAAGATACGTCTCGGTGCCGGTGGTGGTCACCAGGGCCTGTCCGGTCTCGATCCCGTCCACGGTGAGGGTGACCGCATGTCCCGCGGGCGCGGCGATCGCGCCGCCCTCCTCGATCACGAGGCGGGAGAGCGCCACGGGCTCTGTCACAACGAGCTCCTCCGTCCCCGCCGGGATCTCGATCGGCGTTCCCACGGGCTCCGGAAGAGACGCCGGCTCCTCCGACGAGGCGAAGGCCGCGCCGCAGAGCGTCAGCGCCACACACAGGCACAGCAGAAGGCTCAGCAGTTTTTTCATGTTCGTTCCCCTTTCTTTTATTATCCGACGATGATGACACCGTCGTTCATCACAAAGGAAATGTCGTTCAGGGCGGCAAAGCTCGCATCGATCTCGCCCTTTACGGCGACGATGTCCGCCTGATACCCGGGCAGGATGTCGCCGGTATCCTCGATGCCGAGGACCAGGGCGTTGTTGTGCGTCGCGCAGGCGATGACCTCCTGCACGGACAGGCCCGCCTTCGCCAGGACCGCCATCTCTCCCGAGAGCGCCGTCATGCAGGTATCGTAGTTTCGCATGAGGTCCGTGCCCACGGTGATGAAGCCGCCGGCCTCATAGAACGCCCTGAGGTTCGCGATCTTCTGCTCCTCGTAGTTTTCCGAGCCGGAGGTGTTCATCCGCACGTCGTTTGCCACCATGCCGTCGATGAGCGCGCCGCTCATCTCGTCCGAGGGGGTGTGCGCCGCCTCGTCGAGACCGTAGCCGACGAGCTCCTCCAGATACCGCGCGTAGTTCACATGCGCCGCCACGGGCATATCGTTTTCGTGGGCGTAATCGATGGCGGTGATGAACTGCTCCGGGCTCATGCGGTTCGTATCGGAGTTGATGCCCAGCTTCACCTGGGGATAGCCCAGCTCGACCTTTCGGTCGATTTCGGCAAGGATGTCCTCGCCGCTCTCGATCGCGACGCCCATGTTCCCCGTGGGGCCCATGCCGTAGCCGCCCGTCACGTCAAAATACTTGCCGCAGGAGACGAGATACGCGCTCTGCGGATCGGCGTTCGCCTCCTCGATGAGGTCGGCAAACTCCATCTCCCCGGAGGTGGAGAGCATGCCCTCCTCGCGCACGGAGGTGATGCCGTGCCGGGCCCAGGTGGTGAGGTTCTCGATGCCGTAGCCCGCCGAGCCCGCCACATGGACATGGCTGTCGATGAGGCCGGGCAGCAGCGTATAGCCGGTCAGATCGATGACCCGGTCGCCGATGAGGTTTTCCCCCACAGCGACGATGTACCCGTCCCGCACGAGGACGTCCAGCACCTCGCCGTCATGGGTGGCATCGAGGATCTTCGCGCCCTTCAGCACGATAGAGGACCCGCCCAAGCTGTTCGCC
>CAJOIG010000291.1 GCA_905234575.1 uncultured Oscillospiraceae bacterium | reverse complement strand
GACGATCTCCGAGGATACGACGCGGCCGTCCTCCACCGTGTATACCTTGAACTGCTCCGTGTGGCCGAAATGCTGGAAGATCTGGCCGTTCTCATAGGTGACGGCAATTTTCATGGTTCGTTCTCCTTTTCCTGTTTGGATGTAGTGCTGCCCGGCGTTCGCTCCAGCTTTCTCTTAGTCCCGTCCGGGCTTACGATATAGGTGTTTTCCAGGACCTGCTCCGCGCCGCGCCGCCACTCCGCGATGTATTCCTTTCGCAGCGTGTCCCGCTCGGAAAGCTCCTCCGCGGTCAGCGCCCGCTCCTTCGCGAGCCTTGCCAGCTCGTTGATCCGGTCCAGTTTGCTGTTTTCCATCCGCGCCTGTCCTCCGTTTCCGTGATCTCGCCCGGGAACCTCCGGCGGGTCCGCCGGGCTGTTCCCATCCTCCGGGACGAGCTCTGAACTGTTGAGGAAACTATACCACACCCCCCGGGCGACGACAACATTTGGTGTCAGATTTGTATGCTGTGAAAAGAGGCGCGCTGCAGTTTTTTCTGCAACGCGCTCTTTTCCTGTGTCTGCTATTTCTTTTTTGCGGATGGGATCAATAGTAGATGAAGTCCTGGAGGTACGCCGCGCTCGTTTCGAAGTTGATCTGGATGACGGACATGCCGCTGATCATGGTGAGGTTATAGTTGTCGCCGGGAACGCGGTACTGCACGATGTCGTAGGTGAGGTAATCGCCGCTCTTGAGCAGCAGGGAGAGGCAGTCGCCCTGGGTGAGGTCCGTCGTCACCATGGGCAGCACCACGTTCGCGAGGTTGTAAAGCTCGCTCAGCGGCACGCTCTTGGCGCGCTCGAGGAGGGTGCTGATGACGGTGCGCTGGCGGCTGGTGCGGTCAAAGTCGCTGCCGGCGGAGGAGCGGTTGCGGCAGTGGGCCAGGGCCTGGGTTCCGTTGAGGTGGTACCAGCCGTCGCTCGAATAGTCCAGGTAGATCGCGCCGGTGCCTACGCCGAGCTCCGCCTGCTCGCCGTAGTATGCCTGACGGTTGATGAAATCCACCTCGCTGTTCGACAGAGCGATGTCGATGCCGCCCAGGGTGTCGATGACGTCCGCGAAGGCGTAGAAGTTCACCAGGGCGTAGTTGTTGATGTCGATGCCGAAGTCGTATTCCAGCGTCTCGACGAGGTAATCCGGGCCGGCGATGGCGTTCGGGGTGTTCAGGGTGTAGATGTCGCGCATGAAGCTCGTGAGGATGATCTTTTTCGTCCTCTGGTTCACGGAGACGAGAAGCATCACGTCCGAGCGGGCTTTCTCGTTCATCTTGCGGGCGTCCGTGCCGATGAGGAGGATGTTGATGATGTCCTTATCGGAGATGAGGCTGCCGCCGCTGGCGGCGAGCTGCTCCTGGATGACGTCCTGGATGTCCTTGACCTTCTCCTCCGGGACGACCTCCACGTCCTCGGGGATCTCCTCCGGTTCCTCCGGCTCTGCCGGGAGCTGCGCCTCTTCGACGGTGTAGGCGGCGATGGCGTCGGCCCGCTCGGATTCGGTCATGGTCGCGGCGTAATTCATCTTGCCGTAAAAATGGCTGAAAACGAGATAGGCCGCGAGAACAAGGACCAGCAGGACGGCGACGACGATGATAACGATCTTCACGCCGCGGGGCAGGCCCCGGCGCTCCGGCGCGGCGCGGCGGACCCCACGCTCCGACACGTCGGCGCGGGCCAGGGGCTCCTTGGGAGCGAGATGCTTGGCGGATCTGCTCATAATTCTTCTCCAATCATATCCGATTATTCTCTGGGATCTCTTAGTATGACTCAGTTCGCATATTGTATTCCATTAATCTTGTTTCGTCAAGAAGGATAATTATTTGGCAGCCTCTTCCAGAAGCTGGGCGGCGGCGCGGGCGTTCACACGCTCCCGCTCCCGCAGGACCCGGACCGCGGCGGAGAGGTCCTCCCCGTCGAGACGGGCGGCCTCGTCCACGGCGGCGCGAAGGGCGTCGGCGTCCGCGTCCGCGAGGGAAACGCAGGGCAGGGACGCCTCCCGGCAGAAGGCCTCCACCTTGGGGTCGTAGCTCACCCCCGCGGCGGGGATGCCGTCCCGCAGGGCAAAGACGAGGCCGTGAAGGCGCATGGACAGCACCAGGCTCATCCGGCGGATCCGCCGGGGATCGAGGCTCACGGCGCAGGGCACGCCCAGGTCCTCCAGCGCCCGTCCGAGCGTCCGGGCGGGACCGTGGTCCTCCGGCGCGAGGCAGAGAAGCACCGGCGTCAGCCGATAGCGCTCCCAGATATACCGCGCCGCCTCTGCCAGCGCGGGCAGCCGCTCCCGGAACCCCGCCCAGTCCCGCAGGACGATCCCCGCGGCCTTTTCCCGCTCCGCCGGACCGGCGGACGGGGCCAGGGCGGGATCGGCGGCCAGGAGGATCCGCGGC
>CAJOIG010000290.1 GCA_905234575.1 uncultured Oscillospiraceae bacterium | reverse complement strand
ACGATCTGCGCGAACATCCGGGAAAAGCTCATCCTCGGCATCGACAAGCGCCTGGACGCGGACGCGCCGCTGGGCTTTCTTCTCTCCGGCGGGCTGGACTCGAGCCTTGTCTGCGCCGTGTCCGCCCGGGTGCTGGGAAAGCACGTCCGCACCTTCGTCATCGGCATGGACACCGACGCCATCGACCTCAAATACGCCCGCATGGTGGCGGACTACATCGGCGCGGAGCACACGGAGGTCTACATGACCCGGCAGCAGGTGCTCGACTCCCTCGAGGAGGTCGTCGCCCTGCTGGGGACGTACGACATCACCACCATCCGCGCCAGCATGGGCATGTACCTCTGCTGCAAGACGATCCATGAGCGGACGGACATCCGCGTGCTCATGACCGGGGAGATCTCCGACGAACTCTTCGGCTACAAGTATACGGATTTCGCCCCGTCGCCGGAGGAATTCCAGCGGGAGGCGAAGAAGCGGGTGGATGAGCTCTATATGTACGACGTCCTGCGGGCGGACCGCTGCATTTCCGTGAACTCCCTGGAGGCCCGCGTCCCCTTTGGGGATCTGGAATTCGTGAAGTATGTCATGTCCATCGATCCCGCGAAGAAGATGAACACCTACGGCATGGGGAAATACCTCCTGCGCCGGGCCTTTGAGAAGGATCATCTTCTTCCCGACGAGATCCTCTGGCGGCAGAAGGCGGCCTTCTCCGACGCGGTGGGACACTCCATGGTGGACGATCTGAAGGCCTATGCCGAGGAGCGATACACCGACGCGGAATTCGAGGAGCGGCGGCAGAAGTACGATTTTGCCCGGCCTTTTACCAAGGAGAGCCTGCTGTACCGGGAGATCTTCGAGAAGTACTACCCCGGCCAGGCGCGGATGGTGAAGGACTTCTGGATGCCGAACAAATCCTGGGAGGGCTGCGACGTGGACGATCCCTCCGCCCGTGTCCTGTCGAACTACGGCGCCAGCGGCGAATAAAAACGGTCTGTCATACCGATCACGTATGACAGACCCAAGGATCATAGTATTTTACTATTGTTTCGTTTCATGCTATCGTAAACGCAGAGATCAGTTAACGCCATGACAAATCTCTGCGAAACCTGCCCGGACCCTATGGGGATGCGGCAGGTTTCCTGCGTTATAGTTCGTCCACCCCGTCCGGGAGGACATACTCCGTGTCTCGGACGCGGAAGCGCTCCGAGTGGATGAGGTCTCCCTCGAGGAAGTCCCGCACATAAAACTCCTGCGTCAGCTCCGTGGGGCGGTCGTCCCGCCGCTGCACGAGGTAGTAGTCGATCTTCTTCATGGGCTCCGCGATGACCTTGGAGACGACGAGGGGGTTCGGCGTATAGGTGGTCTGGGGGAAGATGCTGATGCCGGCGTTCTGCTCGGAGAGGGCGATGGCGTCGATGTAGTTCGAGGTCTCGCAGAGACTCTCCGGCTCCGCTCCGATCTCGGCAAACCACCGGCGGATACCCTCCATGCGGGATTTGCGGCTGGGTACGATGAGCGGCTGCCCCACCAGGGCGGCGAGAGGGATCTCCGGGCCTTCCGTCTGCGCCAGCGGATGCTCCCGGGAGAGGATGGCGACCCAGGGCTCCGAGCCGACGTACAGCCCGGTCAGATGCTCCGAGTCATAGGGCGCGGCGATGAGGGCGAGATCGACGAGCCCCTTCTGCAGTCGGTCCAGCACGTCGTCGCTGCTGCCGTTCCACAGGGAGAAGCGGACGAGGGGGTACTCGTCATGGAAGCCCGCGATCCACCGGGCGGCGAGATAGGGCGCCCGGCCCTCGATGAGCCCGAGGTACAGCGTGCCGGAGAGGCCGCCTCCCAGCGCCTCGAATTCGGTTTTCGTCTTGTCCGCCAGCTCCAGGATCTGCAGCGCCCGGCGGTACAGAAGGCTGCCCTCCGGCGTCAGCATCAAGTGCCGCTTGCCGCGAAGAAACAGCGTCGTCCCCAGCTCCTCCTCCAGACCCTTCATCTGGTTCGACAGAGGCGGCTGGGACATGTTCAGCTTTTCCGCGGCCCGGGTGATGTTCAGTTCCTGGGCTACGGCGACGAAATAGCGGAGCGTACGAAGTTCCATGACAATGCCCTCGGTATATTCAGTCTGTATCTATATCGAAATAATATGACACATGAACCAGTGTGTCAAGGCAGGTAAGGTGGTGTTCTTCATGACGAAATACATATTCGTGACCGGCGGCGTGGTGTCGGGCCTCGGCAAGGGGATCACGGCGGCGTCCCTGGGGCGTCTCCTGAAAGCCCGGGGACTCAAGGTGGCGGCGCAGAAGCTGGATCCCTATATCAACGTCGACCCCGGCACTATGAGCCCCTATCAGCACGGGGAGGTATATGTCACCGAGGACGGGGCGGAGACGGACCTCGACCTGGGCCACTACGAGCGGTTCATCGACGAGGACCTGAACAAGTTCTCGAACCTCACCACCGGCAAGGTGTACTGGAACGTGCTGAACAAGGAGCGCCGCGGC
>CAJOIG010000289.1:1875-3122 GCA_905234575.1 uncultured Oscillospiraceae bacterium | reverse complement strand
GTGCCCACATCGTCCCAGGACTCATGGACGTCGGAGAAGGTGATGAGGGAGTTCTTCTGCACACCCTTCGCCAGGATGACGTTCACATTCACGTCGATCATGGGAGGATCCTGAACGGTGAGCTTGTGGGTCACGCTCTTGTCGTCCGTGCCGGTGATGGCGATGGTGTAGCTGCCGGCGCTCAGGGCCTCGATGACGTCGGCGGCGATGGTGATGGTGCCGGCCTCGGCGTCCTCAACGAAGGCCACTTCCTCGTTCTTGAGGGTCACGGTGTGGGGGCCATTCTCCCCGGCGGGCATCACAAGATCCCTATTGATGCCGAGGGTGTAGGTGTAGCCGTCGCCCACAGTGACGTTGGACGGACCGGCCGTCGGAAGGATGGAGATGCTCGCAGCGCTCTCGGGAGCGTCCTTCGCGATGCCGAAGGCGCCGTCAGCGATGCCGGACACATAGAAGAGCGAGCCCTTGTCAGAGCCGCCGGCCGGCGTATAGTACAGATGTCCGTCGGCATAGGTCCACGCCGTCGCCTCCTTGGTGCGGGTGGTAACGCTGGAGGAGGAGTAATACAGATAATTTTCGCCGTTGGTGAAGGCAAGGCCGCTCGCCGTGGCAGCCGTCCAAACCGCCTCCGGGGTAGGATCGTCTTTGTCGATCGCCGCGGCCTTGACAGAGGTGCCGTCGATGGACATGGCATAGAACACGCCGTCCGACTCGATGCCGATCAGGTACAGGCCGTCGGCAAGAGCAGGAGCGTCGCCGCCGGCGCTGGCGTTGGGATCAACGATGGTCAGGTCATGCTCCTCGGTGCTGCCGTCCGCGGTGACGACCGCCTTATGGACGCCGGGGGTCAGAGCTTCCAGAGCAGCAAACTCGATGTAGCTGGTGGGGGGAGAGGTGGAGGTGTCATCCGTAACCGTGACGGACGTGCCGTCGATGGCGACCTCCGGCTTGCCGGGCAGCTCAGTCACGACCTCCAGGTTCGTCTCGGAGCCGAGGGTATAGGTCCAGTCCTCGCCCTCGGCGGCGGCGGTGTCGCTCTCGTCGGGAGGCGTCACGATGATCTCGTCGTCGTCGGAAAGCTTGTAGGAGATGGCGCAGGACACGGGGTAAACGCCCGCGTCAAGGCCGTCGATGCTCACGGTGAATTCGCTGGTGAACACGCCGTCCACCGCCTCGGAGGCGAGGAACGTCTCCGTGAAGGTCTCTTCGCCGAAGCTCCAGGCAAAGGTCATGCTGACGCCGGCCAC
>CAJOIG010000289.1:0-1840 GCA_905234575.1 uncultured Oscillospiraceae bacterium | reverse complement strand
GTGACCGTCATTGGACACATCGACCCAGTGGGGGGCGTCGACGTAAACGAGGTTGGGCAGGCCGCTGCTGGCCGCCTTCTCGTAGACGCCGGACTTGCTGCCGCCGCCACTGCCGCCGCCGCCGGTGCTGTCAGCGGAGATGGGGACGAGCTTGACGTCCGCGCCCTGAGCCGCGCCCATGGTCAGACCGTCGCCCGTGACATAGAGGGTGGAACCGCCCGCAACATAGGACAGGACGCCGCCGGAGTAGAACCACTCGCCGGCAGGGGCGGAGGCAGCGGCGAGAGCGCCGCCGGAAACCTCGACATACACAGCGCCGCCGCTGGCGCCGGCCATGGTGAACACATAGCCGCCGTTAGACCCGGCCGCCGGGGTCATGGCCGCGCGGGGGTTGCCGGTGGAATAGCTGCCGCTGGCGGACTCGGTCTGGAAGGTGCCGTCGTCGTTCAGCAGATAGGAGCCGGAGTTGAAGAACAGGGCATAGGTGCCGCTCAGAGCATCGCCCGCGGGGGTCTCCTCGGCCGCAGGGGTCTCCTCGGCCGCGGCTTCCTTGACGGTCAGTGGGATGTCCTTGCTGGCGTCGTCGCCATTCGAACGGAGCGCGGCAACATGGGCCGTATAGGTGCCGGGTTCAAGGGCGTTGAGAGACGCAGCCGCAATGGTCGCGGTGTTCTTTTGGGGGGTGATCTCCAGAGCCGTTTCACCGATGGTGATTGCGCTGATGTTGCCCTTGGAGAGTTCAACCTTCAGGTCCTCCGTGCCGCCGAGAGTCCACTCCAGCGACTCGGTAGCCATCGCGGCCTCTTCGCTCTCGGCCTCGACGATCTCCTCGGCCGGGGCTTCCGCGATCTCCTCGACCGGGGCTTCCGCGGGCTCCTCCGCCGGGGCTTCCGCGGGCGCCTCTGCCGGTGTTTCTTCCGGCGCGGTCTCCTCGGAGAGCGCGGGCTCTTCGGTGATGATCTCTTCCGCGGGAAGGATCTCTTCGACGGGCTCGGCGAACTCGTCGGACGCGAAGGCCGTCAGACCGGCGCCGCCGACAAGAGACAGAGCCAGCGTGAGAACAAGCAGAATACTGATCAGCTTTTTCATACTCTTTGTTTCCTTTCTCCAAATCTTATCCCCAGCCAGAGGGGACTTTTTGACAAAAACACTTTATCACATAGATAAACATTTTACAATTAACGTTCATTAATAATTCACAAAAAAATGAAGAAATTGTTAAGCGCCGGAAAAAGCGCAAAAAGCGCCCCCGCTCGAGGGGGCGCAGGCGAACCGGTCAGGACGCCCGATCCAGGGCCTCCATGCGGTCCAGCGGCAGACATCCTCCACGACACCCTCCTCCCAGAACAGGCGCAGGCCCGCGTCGGAGAGGACATCGCCGTAATCCTCCGCCCAGGAGCCGCGGCTGAGTATGTTTAAATAAGTATCCACAGCGCCGTCCCAGTCGGACTGGGCCATGTCCCAGATCTGGATGGCCGCGATGCCCGAGGCGGCGTAGCTGATGTAATACATGGGCTGGGAGAAGTTGTGGGCGATGTAGGCCCAGCTGCTGTCCCACTCGAGATAGCCGTCCTCGTAGATCCCGTATTCCTCGCAGAGCTCGAGATAGACGGCGTTCAGCCGCTCGGGCGTCAGGCCGTCCGGGTCGGCAAAGACCCGGCGCTGGAACTCGTCGTAGAAGCAGCCGTCGATGACGTTCTCGAGAAGGTCCGCCAGGAGCGCGAACTCCGCGGCGTCCGCCCCGCGGTCATAGATCTCGCCGTAGAACCGGGAGAACAGGCCCTGCAGGGCATTCGAGTGGATCTCCGAGAGATCGAGGCTGTCCGTCTGGGTGAAGTAG
>CAJOIG010000288.1 GCA_905234575.1 uncultured Oscillospiraceae bacterium | reverse complement strand
TGGCCGAAGGGGGACATCCCGGAGAGGGCCAGCCGGTCCGCCGGGTCCTCGATGACCAGAAACTCCCAGCACTGGGAGTTCTTCCCGGTCGGGGACTGCATCGCCGCCCGCAGGACGGCCTCGAGCTTTTCCCGCTCCACCGGACGGTCTTCGAATTTCCGGATGGAGCGCCGCTCCATGATCGCGTTCAGTCGGTTCATGCTCCTGCCTCCTTTATCTCTCCCGCAGCTCTTTTCGGACGCGCTGGGCCGTGGGCGTAACAGCCAGTCCCTCCTGTCCCGTCTCCCGCAGGGAGGCCGGGATCATCCGTCCGATGCGCCGCATGGCTCCGACGACCTCGTCCGGCGGGATGCGGCTGCGGACCCCCGCCATCGCCATTTCGGCGCAGATCACGGCGTTCACCGCGCCGGAGACGTTCCGCTTCACGCAGGGGACCTCCACAAGGCCCGCCACGGGGTCGCAGGTCAGGCCCAGCATGTTTTTCACCGCCAGCGCCGCCGCGTGCAGGATGCCGTCGGCGTCGCAGCCCTCGAGATACGCGAGAGCTCCCGCGGCCATGGCGCTCGCCGTGCCCATTTCGGCCTGACAGCCGCCCTCCGCGCCGGCGATCCCGGCGTTTTTCGCGATGACCTCTCCGATACCCGCCGCCACGTACAGGGCCTCCTCCAGGCGCTCGTCCGGCGCGCCGGTGTGCTCGGCGTAGGACAGCAGCACCGCCGGGATCACGCCGCAGGACCCCGCCGTGGGCGCGGCCACGATCCGGCGCATGCAGGCGTTCGATTCGCCCATCTTCGCCGCCTTCGCCATGACGTTCAGGACATACTCCCCGAGGAGCGGGTTCTCCTGCTGCCGGAAGCTCTCCAGCAGCGCGCCGTCGCCCCCCGAGAGGCCGCTCACGGACCGGAGGGACCCGTCGTAGGTCGCGTCCGCCTCCCGCATGGCGAGGAGCATCCGGCGCATCTCCGCCCGGGAGTCGGCCTCCGGCACGTCCCGCTCGGCCAGGTCGTCCCGCAGGACCGCCCGCCACAGGGGCTCGCCGTTTTTCTCCGCCGTCTCCTTCCATTCCCGCAGGGTCTGAAAGCTCATACCGCATCCTCCTTCGGGTCGTAGTACAGCACCTTCGTCACGCCGCGAAGCCCCGCGAGGAGCCGGGCGCCGCCATCCGGAAGGGCCTGGTCGCACTCGATGACCGTCGCCGCCGTGCCGCCCCGCCGGGCACGCGTGACCCGCATGGTGGCGATGTTCACGCCGCTGTGGGCCAGAAGACTCGTGATAACGGAGATGAGGCTGTAGACGATGAGGGTCGGGGACTCGCCGGAAAAGCTCACCTCCGCGCCGTCGATGGAGCGGATCTCGATGAGGGAGCCGCCCAGGGACACGCCCTCGACCTCCATGGTCCGGCCGGAGCGCCCGGTCAGGCGCAGCAGCGCGGAGTTCGGATGCGCGTCCCGCAGGTCCGCCTCCCCGAAGCTCACCTCCATCCCCGCCTCCGCCGCGAGGGCCAGGCTGCGGGGGATCCGCTCGTCCTCCGGGCCCATGCCGAGAAGCCCCGCGACCAGGGCGCAGTCCGTGCCGTGCCCGTGGCCGGTGGCGAGAAACGAGCCGTACAGCAAAATCTCCGCCCGGGCGACGGGCTCGTCCAGGAGCCGACGGGCCGCCCGGCCGATCTTCACCGCGCCGGCGGTGTGGGAGCTGGACGGACCCACCATGACGGGACCGATGATGTCAAAGATATTCATGCCGACCTTCCTTTCCGGGCGCGACGGTCAGAAAGCGCCGGACAGCACATATGGCCGTCCGGCGCGAAATGGTTCTTCCCTTACGAAGGCTCACCGGAGCCGCCGGGGTTCGTGCCGGTGGGCTCCGCGGAGCCGCCGGCGTTGCCCATGCCCATGGCGGCGGCGACATTGGCCTCCACGAGGGTGCCGTACTCACCGGCGGGAACGGTGCCATTGCCGGGGACGAGGGTCAGGGTGCAGTCCGCGTTCTCGGTCAGCGTGCCCTTGACGGTGCCGTTGACCTTCAGATAGGTCAGCAGGCTCTCATCCGTGACGGTCCAGGTTCCGTCCACCGTGACGTTCAGGCCGGAGTAACCGTTCGCGTAGACGTGGTTCAGCATCCGGCAGAGCATGTAGTACTGGTCGATGGTGAACTGGGTGAACTGGATGAAGGCGGCGTCGGACTCCTTCGCCGTGACCTCATAGTCCTTGTCAAGCAGGACATACTCCACGCCGTCGGTGTTCTGGGCAAAGGCCAGGGCCTCGGCGGAGAAGGGCACGCCGTGGAAGGTCTCGGTCAGGGCGATGGCGCCGCTGAGGGAGGCGGTCTTGTCGATGGTGACGTTCATGACGTCGCCGGCCTGTCCGTAGTAGCCGGTGCCG
>CAJOIG010000287.1 GCA_905234575.1 uncultured Oscillospiraceae bacterium | reverse complement strand
ACGATCAAGCCCTCCGACGCCCAGCTGTTTCTATTGAAGCTGCACGAGGACGGCAAGGGCTACAGCACCATCCAGAGCGTCCGCGGCGTCCTGCGTCCGGCCTTTCAAATGGCCTATAACGACGACGCCATCCGCAAAAACCCCTTTGAATTCAAGCTTACCGACGTGGTGCCTAACGACTCCCAAAAGCGCATTGCCCTGACCCCGCGCCAACAGAAGCTGTGGATGGACTTCATCCGCGACGATCCGACCTACAACAAGTACTACGATGAGTTCGTGGTGCTGCTGGGCACCGGGATGCGCGTCAGCGAGTTCTGCGGCCTGACCAAAAGCGACCTGGACTTCGACAACATGCGCATCCGCGTGGATCACCAGCTTGTACGGGAGCACGGCGGGAAATACTACATCGAGAAGACCAAGACCGCCAGCGGCCGCCGCTTCATCCCCATGACGCCGGAGGTATATCGGAGCATCAAGAACATCCTCAGACATCGCAAACGACCGAAACAGGAGTGGATCATCGACGGGCACACCGGATTTCTTCTGCTGGACAAAGACGAAAAGCCCAAGGTCGCCCTGCACATCGAAAACGAGATGCGCTGGGCCATGAAGAAATACGACAGGCTCCACACGGACGAGCCCCTGCCCAAAATCACGCCCCACGTGTTCCGCCATACCTTCTGCACCAACATGGCGAACGCGGGCATGGACGTGAAGAACCTCCAGTATCTGATGGGGCACTCGGACGTTGCCGTGACCCTGAACGTGTACACCCACGCGAGCTACGAAGCAGATGATCCAGCTGTTCGATCCCGACAAAACCCGGAATGAATATATGCAATCCCGGTTCGGCTGACCGGCCTACGCCAAAGGTACGCCAATGGGAGGATCTTCCATAAAGGGTTATGAAGGCTTATACAGATGGGTTTTATGAGACCGCTGATTCTTTGTTGAAATTGTATAGTTTTAAAGACTTATAAAGGCTTATAATAGGTAATATTGCATGATAAAAATACTTTTTCTGTGCCACGGCAATATCTGCCGCAGTCCCATGGCGGAGTTCGTCATGAAGGACCTGGTCCGGCGGGCTGAGCGGGAGAAGGAGTTTTTCATCGCCTCCGCCGCCACCAGCGCCGAGGAGCTCGGAAACCCCGTCTATCCCCCCGCGCGGCGGATGCTGGCCCGGCACGGCATCGACTGCGCCGGCAAGACCGCCCGGCGCATGACCCGGGCGGACTACGCCGAATACGACCTCCTCATCGGCATGGACTTCGCGAACCTCCGCAACATGGAGCGCATCTGCGGCGGCGACCCGGAACAAAAGATCCGCCTCCTGCTCGATTACGCCGGGCGGCACGAGGAGGTCGCGGACCCGTGGTACACCGGGGATTTCGACGCCACCTGGCAGGACGTAAACGAGGGCTGCGCGGCGCTGCTGGAAACGCTTTGAAAAAAACTGAAATGAGAACCGTTTTCATATTGACTTCTCCGGGCGGGGTGCTATAATATGAAAACGGTTTTCATTTTTAATTCCCGAGGTAGTTATGAGCCAATACAAGACGAAACAGCGCGAGGCGCTGCTCCAATATCTGATGACCGTCCCCGGCGAGCACGTCACCGCCGCGGACGTCTGCGCGCATTTCCGCGGGCAGGGCGCCGCCATCGGCACCGCGACGGTGTACCGCCATCTCGAAAACCTCGTAGACGAGGGGCTCGTGAGCAAGTACGTCATCGACGGGGCGAGTCCCGCGTGCTTCGAGTACATCGGCGGCGGCTGCGGGGACGAGCCCTGCTTCCACTGCAAATGCCTGCGCTGCGGCGCGCTCATCCACCTGCACTGCGGCGAGCTCGCCGGGCTCGGACAGCACATCGCCGCGGAACACGGCTTCACCATCGATCCCATGCGGACGGTGTTCTACGGCGTGTGCGACGCCTGCCGGAGCGAGGAGGCGCACCCATGAAAAAGCTCTGCTCCCTGCTCCTCGCGGCAATGCTGCTCCTGACCGCGGCCTGCGGCGCAAAGACGGCCGTGCCCGCGGAGGAGGACCGCCTTTCCATCGTGACGACCATTTTTCCGGAGTACGACTGGGTCCGGCGCGTTCTGGGGGACGAGGCGGCACACGTCGACGTGACTCTCCTGCTCGGGACGGGTGTGGACATGCACAGCTTCCAGCCCTCGGCGGCGGACATCGTCAAGGTCGCGGGCTGCGACCTCTTCGTCTACGTCGGCGGCGAATCCGACGC
>CAJOIG010000286.1:560-2744 GCA_905234575.1 uncultured Oscillospiraceae bacterium | reverse complement strand
GACCTTTCCGTCCTTTTTGATGATGCCCTCCTCCGGCTTATACAGGCCGAAGAGCACGCTCATGAGCGTGGACTTGCCCGCGCCGTTTTCCCCCAGCAGGGCGTGGATCTCACCCTTTTTGAGCTGGAGGGTGATGTTGTCGTTCGCGATGATGCCCGGGAACCTTTTGGTGATGCCCAGCATCTCGATGGCATACGGGGATTCCAAGACCGGTACACTCCCTTTCTCCTTCGGGTATGGAAAACGAATTGCTGTGAACAGTATACTATATCCCCGTCAGATTGGCAAAGAAATTTTGTGATTTTTTCGTCGATTTTGGGGAAAACGGCAAGCCCGGCGCAGAAAAAGACACGGCCCCCCAGGAGCCGTGTCTTTCGGTGCAGGAAAAGGTTTACTTGATGTTGCCGAGATCGTTCACGGTGATGACGGTGGCGAAATCGGCCGCCGACGCGTCGATGTTGTTGTCGACGACGAGATCGCCGTGGAACATGGCGGCGACGAGAGCCTCATAGTCAGCCTCGGTGAAGCCGTCGCCGAACTGGGTGGAACCGGCCAGCTGGACGTAGTTCTCCTCGGGGACCTCGGAGACGAGGCCGAGGTTCTCGACCTGGCCGCCCTTGAACTCACCGGCGACGACCTGGGCGAGCATGGTGTTGACCGTGGCAGCAAGGCCCTTCATGGCGGAGGTGACGGTCATGGAGGTGTCCGCCGCGCCGATATAGTCGCGGATGACGCCGGCCTGGTCGGTGTCGACGCCGATGACCTTGCCGTCGACCTTGGCGGCCGCGTCGGCCGCGGAGGTGTAGATGCCGCCGCCGCAGGCGAAGACGACCTCAACGCCGTCGGCGTACCAGGTGTCCATGGCGGCGGTGATGTCCGCGTCGCCGTAGAACTGGTTGCCGTAAGCGTAGTTCAGGGTCACGCCCTCAACGCCGAGCTCGGCCGCGGCCGCGTCAGCGCCCTGGACATAGCCGTAGCCATAGCGGATGACGGCGGGAACGGCCATGCCGCCCAGGAAGCCGAGCTTGGTGTAGCCGAGCTTCACCGCGGCGTAGCCGGCCATGTAGCCGCAGAGCTCCTCCTGGTACACGGCGGAGTAGAGGTTCGCGGGGATCTCCTCGAGGCCGGCGGAGGTCAGGTCGAACTCGGACACGTCCAGCGCGATGAAGGTCACGTCCTCGTACTCGCCGACGGTCTGGGCGATGGCGGGCGCGAAGGCGTAGCCGGGCATCACGATGACGGAGTAGCCCTCGTCGACGGCCTTGTCGATCATGGCGACGCGGTCCTCGTCGGAGTCGGAGGCGGGCTTGAAGTAGCTGAAGCCCAGGCCGTTCGCTTCGCAGAACGCCTTGCAGGCCTCATAGGTGGTCTGGTTGAAGCTCTGGTCGGTGATGGATGTCGCCGTAGTCGGTGATCATGGCGACGGAGATGTCGGACGCGGGCTCGGGCTCCTCGGCGGGAGCGGCGGGTTCCTCGGCAGGGGCCTCGGCGGGAGCGGCGGGTTCCTCGGCAGGGGCCTCGGCGGGGGCGGCGGGCTCCTCGGCGGCCGGCGCAGGGGCCTCGGTCTTGGCGCCGCAGGCGCAAAGAGCGAACACCATGGTCAGCGCGAGGAGCAGAGCAAGAATCTTTTTCATTTTCTTCTGTTCTCCTTTAAATATTTTTGGGGATTCGATCCCCTTCTTCCAACTACTGATTATACCATGACGGTCTTCGGTCTGCAAGGCGGATTTCCGAATCCGGAAACAAAACGCAGATTTCCGCAGCCCGGGGACGGCGGACGATTGCGGCCGGGGACGGAATGTGATATATTGGAATCGGAAAACGACGAAAACGCCCGGCCAAGGAGGACGACCCATGAGCAAGGTCCTGACCATCGGGATCGCCGGCGGCACCGGCAGCGGCAAGACCACCGTCACCCGCTGCCTCCAGCGCAAGTTCGGCGACCGCGTATGCACCCTGTACCACGACAACTATTATAAAGCCCGCGACGGCCTCACCCTGGAGGAGCGCGCGAAGCTCAACTACGACGAACCCGCCGCCTTCGACACCGAACGGATGGTCCGGCAGCTCCGGCAGCTCCAGCGGGGCGAGTCCATCCTCTGCCCGGTGTACGACTTCACCGTCCACAACCGCTCGGACCGGACCCTGCGGATCGATCCCGCGCCCGTCATCCTCGTGGAGGGC
>CAJOIG010000286.1:0-548 GCA_905234575.1 uncultured Oscillospiraceae bacterium | reverse complement strand
CCCGGAGCTCTGCGCCGCCATGGACATCAAGGTCTTCGTGGACACCGACGCCGACGTCCGCATCCTGCGCCGGATCGTGCGGGACGTGCGGGACCGGGGACGCAGCCTGGAATCCGTGGTGGACCAGTACCTCGCCACCGTCAAGCCCATGCACGAGCGGTACGTCGAGCCCAGCAAGCGACAGGCCGACATCATCGTGCCCGAGGGCGGGCACAACCAGGTCGCCATGGAACTCCTGGTGGAGCGCGTCCGCGCCCATCTCGCGGGCATCGAGGGAGACGCAAATGGCTAAGCTCTATTTTAAATACGGAGCCATGGGCTCCTCCAAATCCGCCCAGGCCCTCATCGCCAAATTCAACTACGAGGAGCAGGGCATGCGCTGCTGGCTCATCAAGCCCGGCACCGACACCCGGGACGGCGTGGACGTCGTCGCCTCCCGCATCGGGCTTTCCGCCCACGGCGACGTCATCGCGCCCGGCGACAGCATCGGCGAGAAATACCAGGCCGCCGGCTGGTGCGACGTCATCATCGCGGACGAGGCCCAGTTC
>CAJOIG010000285.1 GCA_905234575.1 uncultured Oscillospiraceae bacterium | reverse complement strand
GTACAGGACGATGCAGATATAATGGACCGCGTGGAACGGACCGTATTCCTTTTTCTGGATCCAGGCGCCGCCGACCCGTTCCAGGGTCAGGCTCCGGTAGAAGAGGGGCGCCCGTCCGATGGTCAGCACCGCGAGAAAAACGACCGTGCTGATCAGCAGCGTCACGATGCGGACGGCGCGCGGGACCCGGATCCCGCACAGGTGCATCACGCACATCGTGACGACCCACGGCAAATAGCACCCGCCGATGTATACGACCTTCATCATGGCGGCCGCGGTCTCCGGCTCCCGGGCCGTGTACATAAGCAGGTAGGCCAGGTTGGTGATCGGGATCAGAAGAAAGATCACCGTCATATGCACATCGAACTGCTTGCGCCACTGGAAGATATTCAGCAGCGTCAGCAAAAGGGACAACGCGAAAAGGGCCGCGTAGTAATACAGTTGATTCATGGCAGTTCCTCTGGTCTGGAAGCATCTGTATCCTCATTATATTTTCCCGCCGGGGTCCGGTCAAGAGGCGGACCGCATTTTCCGCGGCGTCCGCCGTAAAACGAACGGCGAGCCGACGGAAACCGCCGGCTCGCGCGAATGAAGTTGTGTGTCGGACCCGAGGGATCACTTGTGCGCGGCGTACCAGGCATTCAGATCGACGCCGATGGACTGCCACTCCTCCGCGGTGGGGCCGAAGTTCGGAACGTCGAAGCTCCAGCTGTCATAGGGCACGGGGATGGGGATGACCTCCATCTCGCTGCGCAGGCGATGCTTGCTAAACTCGCTGTACTGCGGGCTGGAGAGGTACTCATGGCGCAGGAACTCATCGACCTGGGTCATATCGCCCTGCGCGCCGTCAGTGGCCGGAGCCTCGCCGGAGCCGCCCGGGGCCGCCGCCGTAGGCTGGGCGGAGGTGTTGGGCTCGCCGGAGCCGCCGAGGGTGATGTAGAAGCTGCCCATGAAGTCCGTGAACATATGCAGATGCCACATCTTCCACTCGTCGCCTTCCTTCACGAAGTCAACGCCGTAGGCCTCCCAAATAGTGTTGCCGGTCTGGCCGGACTCCGCGATCATGCCGGGGGAATACCAGAAGCCCTTCGCGGTCTTGCCGTCCGCGGCGACCTCGATGATGGCCGTGGTGGTGACGTGCAGCAGCAGCTGGCCGACGCCGCCGTAGACCTCGAGGATCTGGTCGTCCGTCCAGCCGGAGACGTCGATGCCGTTGTTCTGGCAGTAGCGCTTGGCGCTGGAGAGCCAGGAATCGTCATGGCCGGTCACATAGCCGTCCCAGATGGAGCCGTAGCCCACCATGAAGCCCTGGTTCTGGCCGAAGGAGGCCGTCGCCTGGTTCTCGGGCTCCTGGACCCAGAGTTCTCCCGGTGCTCGCCGTAGCAGTGATACATGACGTGGCGGTTCATGATGTTCTCGACCGCCTGGACATCCAGCGCGCGCTGGGCGTTGGAGGCGATCTGCGCGATCTCCTGGTCGGTGTACGCCAGAGCACCGACGCCCAGGGACGCGATCAGAGCGACCACGCATGCGAGGCTGAGGATGATCTTCATCGTTCTCTTCATAGAATTCTCCTCCTTGTAAAATGTAGGCCATGGGCCGAAGTTGTTTAAATTATAAACCATTTAAATAAAAAAAGCGTTAAGTTCCTTACAATTTGTAGAAATGCACATTTTTCCGCGCCGGTTTTTGTCGGTTGTGCGGAATCCATTTGACGAACGTCCTCCGGTCCGCTACACTGAAGTCAGATCATCGAAACGAGGCGGACCATGAACAAAAAAACCGTTCGCATACTCATCTCCGCGGCGGCCGCGCTGCTTCTGCTGCTTGCGGGTTTTCCGCTGTTTTCGCGGCTGTACTATGGGCGCTCCCAGGCCGCAACGCTCCTTGCCTGGCAGTTCAGGAAGGACGCCTATACCACCGAGGAGGCCTTCGAAGAGTATCTCGCGGAGAAGCGCGCGGAGCAGGCTCTCCCCTACCTTCTTCCGGCGGACAGCGGCCTGTCCGCGGCGCCCTGGCAGCGCGAGCTCGGCGGGATCGACTGTCTCCTTCTCAATCCGAACGCCGCATCCCGGCGGCTCATCGTCTATTTCCCCGGCGGGTCGTACATCGACGCGCCGAGGGCGGTGCATTGGCAGTTTCTGAATGCGCTGGCGGGGGATGCCTATGCCGCCATCCTGGTCCCGTTTTATCCCCGTCTGCCGTCCTGCGACGCCGCGGACGCCTACGACGCGCTGCGGGATTTCTGCCGCGAGCTTGCCGAGAGCATGCACACCGAGGAGCTGATCTTCATGGGCGACTCCGCCGGAGGCGGGATGGCGCTCAGCCTCGCCATGCAGATACGGGATCAAGGCGAGCTTCCCGGGCCGGAAAAGCTCATCCTGATCTGTCCCTGGCTCGACGTGACGCTGTCCGACCCGGAGATCCCAATCTATGCGGCAAAAGACCCCGC
This sequence comes from uncultured Oscillospiraceae bacterium, assembly GCA_905234575.1. Lineage (GTDB taxonomy): Bacteria > Bacillota > Clostridia > Oscillospirales > Oscillospiraceae > CAJOIG01. The sequence goes on along the minus strand of CAJOIG010000285.1, from coordinate 91 downwards.
GCTGGACGCGGAGCAGCTCCGGCATCTCGGCGCGCTCTGGGCCGGGGACCTCAGCCCGACGGACCCCGTCGTCAGCCCGCTGTACGGGGAA
>CAJOIG010000284.1 GCA_905234575.1 uncultured Oscillospiraceae bacterium | reverse complement strand
CCGCAGACTCGTATCGACTCGATGGAAGTCTACGAGAGCCCGTTACATTCTCTCATGGCTGGCGAACTATTTCAATCCGGCCTAATATTTGACGCTTACCTTGTTAAAGCCCCTTGACCCGTGCCGTCGTTTTTCAAAAGAAGAAATGGCCGACATGTGATTTCACACATGGCTGCAAAAAACGTGGAGCGGATTCGCAGAGCCCTGCGAATCCGCCGCACGTTTTTTCAGTATTGCCCGGTTCCTCCGGCGGGCGGAGCCGCCGCTGAAGCAATTCCGGGTTTTACAGCAGCTCGGTTGCGGCCTTCTCCACAGGGAGGGCCTTCTTGTAGGCGGCGAGGAAGGCGTTGAAGCCGTTCACGTCGCTCTCATCCGCCATGAGCGTTGCGGACTTGGCGTCGGCGAAGACCTTGTTGTCGAGGTAGTCCGGCAGGGTCTCGCCCTCGTCCTTCCAGATCATGTAGCCCGCGAGCAGCGCCATGCCGTAGGGGCCGCCCTCGCCCGCGGTCTCCATCCGCGCCGACCGCCGCGGACAGCATCCGCTGGCCGACCTCCGGGGTCTTGAAGAAGCCGCCGTGGCCGTAGAGCTTGTCGATGGGGACCTGCTCGGTCTGCGTGAGGATATCGAGGCCGATCTTCAGCGTGGCGAGCGCCGACAGCAGATGCGTGCGCATGAAGTTTGCCAGGGTGAAGCGCGCGTTCGGCGTGCGGGCGAAGAGCGGGCGGCCCTCGTCCAGATCGGTGACGCCCTCGCCGGAGAAGTAGTTGTAGCTCAGAAGCCCGCCGCAGTCGGCCTCGCCCTCGAGCGCCTTTCGGAAGAGCTTTGTGAACAGCTCGCCCTTATTGGCTTCAATGCCCATGAGCCCGGCAAACTCGGAGAAGAGGTTGACCCAGGCGTTGATGTCCGAGGTGCAGTTGTTGCAGTGGACCATCGCCACCGGCGCGCCGTCGGGCGTGGTGACCATGTCGATCTCGCGGTGGACGCCGAGGGGCTTCTCCGTGACGATCATGGCGAAGTCCGAGGTGCCCGCGCTGACGTTGCCGGTGCGGACGCGGACGGAGTTCGTCGCCGCCATGCCGGTGCCCGCGTCGCCCTCGCAGGGGGCCACGGGAACGCCGGGCCTGAACGCGCCGGTCGGGTCGAGGAAGAGAGCGCCCGCCTCGGTGAGGGTCCCGGCGTTCGCGCCCGCGGGCAGGACCTTCGGCAGGATCGCGCGCAGGTCCATCCCCGTCAGGGCGTTGAACTTCTGCAGCATCTCCTCGTCATAATCCAGCTTCGCGCTGTCGATGGGGAACATGCCGCTGGCCTCGCCCACGCCCATGAGCTTCTCGCCGGTCAGCAGCCAGTGGATGTAGCCCGCGAGGGTCGTGAGGTACGCGATATCCTTGACGTGCTCCTCGCCGTTGAGGATCGCCTGATACAGGTGGGCGATGCTCCAGCGCTGGGGGATGTTGAAGCCGAAGAGAGCCGTCAGCTTTGCGGCGGCCTCGCCGGTGATGGTGTTGCGCCAGGTGCGAAACTCCGCAAGCTGCTTTCCGTCCTTGTCGAAGGGCAGATAGCCGTGCATCATCGCGGAGACGCCGATCGCGCCCACCGTAGTGAGCTCCGCGCCGAACCTGGCCTTGACGTCGGCCTTGAGATTGGCAAAGCAGGTCTGCACGCCGGTGCGGACCATATCCATCGAATAGGTCCAGACGCCGTCCACAAACTGATTTTCCCACTCAAAATCGCCGGAGGCGATGGGGAGGTGTTTGTCGTCGATCAGGACGGCCTTGATGCGGGTCGAGCCGAGCTCGAGCCCCAGAGCGGTTTTTGTAAAGTCCATGGCCTCTCCTTATTTTAACTTCCAGATCAGGTCTTTGACCAGCAGCTCTTCCTCCAGCTTCTCGGGCGTGGTGTCCTTCGTGATGTGGACAAATTCGATGTCCATCATCCGCGCCCAGTCGCGCAGCATCTCGGCGCTGACGTCGTAGCTCAGCACCGTGTGGTGCGCGCCGCCCGCGGTGATCCAGCACTCCACGCCGGTGGTGAGGTCCGGCATCGCGCGCCACATGACGCGGGCCACCGGCAGGTTGGGC
>CAJOIG010000283.1 GCA_905234575.1 uncultured Oscillospiraceae bacterium | reverse complement strand
CCATCGTCGCGGCGGACGGCACGCAGATCCACACGGCCCGCGCCGTGTTCCTGTCCAAGGCCTCCGGGGTGGATTTCACCCTCTCCGGCGAGGGGACAAGGGCGGTTTCGGATGCCGGCGTCCTGTATCAGATGATCGACAACGATGACCGCACGGTCGGCAGCTACGCCGACGCGGACTGGGGGATGACGAACTTCAACGACCGCCTCGTGGAGGCCTCCGGCCTGCCCTCTCGGGCGGAGACGGAGACTTCCGATGCTTCCGGAGAGGCGTCCGGTTCGGGCGAGGCAAGCTCCGGCGAGATGGGCGGAAACTATGTTACGATTACGGACGGCGCCGCCATCGAGGGCGACATCTATAACGGCACAGGCTACTACGGACAGAGCGCCGGGAGGCTTACAGTGACGGTCTCCGGCGGAGCGACCCTGACCGGGGCCGTGGCCCTGACCGAGACGATCCACGGGACCGAGGCGACGCCGGCTGCGCTGGCGGCGCTGAAGGAGGAGTATCCCGATATCCGGTATGAGCTTCTGGATGAGGACTGGAACGTTACCGAGACAAAGGAAAAGGCGGCGTACATCCACTTCACCGAATTTACGATGAACGAGTATTTCTGCCTGGGTCAGGTGCTGAACCATCGGTATTACAACGGGGAGTCCACCCTGGATGTGGTGGTGGAGAAGGGAAGCACCTGGAATGTCACGGGGACCTCTCTGATCACCTCCCTGTCCGGCGAGGGCACGGTAAACGGCGTTGTGCATGACAACGGAGACGGGACCCTCACCGTGGAGCCCTCGGAAGCCGAGGGCGGCGTGATGCTCTTTGAGGGGCAGGAGGTATACGATATCTGTGCCGTTCTGCAGGAAAACGGCGCGGCGGCGGGCGCTGTGTTCGGCGGCTCGCTGACCGCGGCCTCGGGCGAGCCCGCGATCCTTGCCGATAGCGGGGAGACGGAGGTTACCGTCGTCGGCGCGGAGGTGCAGGCCAATCCCGCCGGGAACGTGATCGAGACGGCCGAGGGCTCCGGCGCGGCGCTGACGGTGAACGTTTGGGACGCCATCCTTGTCGGAAACATCACCGCAGCCGCAGGCACCTCCGTCACGCTGAATCTCTACGACAGCGGACGGGTCTCCGGTGACGTGTTCGGGGAAGGCGAGGTCTCCGTGAATATCTGGGACGGCGGAGACCTGCATGACTTCGGCGGGTACCCGACGACGGAAATGGGGCAGAGCCCGGCCGCACCGGAACCGGGCGCGTTACAATAAAACTACTGAGGAGGATAGGATCATGAAACGGATCACAACATTATTCCTGGCGTGCATGCTTTTGCTTTCTGTCACGGCATTCGCTTCCGGCGAGGCCTCGGGCGAGGTGTCCGGGGACGCGTCCGGTGGGATTTCTACCACGGAAATGCCGGAGTCCACCGAATCACGCATCACCGCCTGTCTGTATGCAGGACGCGTCCGGCTGCACCTACACCGCTTCGGCGATGGATCAGAGCTGCGTCTACGCGAAAAACGGCGCGGTCTATACGCTCACCGGCGCGGTGCTCGATAAGCCGGACGGCATCCTTTCCACCGCTTCGAGCTTTACGGTCCCCACGGGCGAGGTGCTGTGGAGCACTACCGAGGCCGGCAGCACCGGCATAAACTCCGTGGCGCTTGCCTGGGGTGACGGAACGGTGCTGACGCTGAAGGACTGCGGTATCTACAGCTATCACACGGATGCGGACGGGAACGTCATCGGCGACGACGAGCGGCTCATCGGCGCGAACGCCGTGATGGCGACCTACAGCGGCAAAATCGTCATGGAGAACGTGGAGATCATCGCCGCCGGCGAGGGCGGTCACGGTATCGACACTACCGGCCTCGGCGTGGTGGAGATCTCGGATTCCTCCATCATAACCTACGGGAAGAAGGCCTCCGGCCTGACCACCGACCAGCCGGGCGGCACGATCTATGCCAGGAATGTGGACGTCCTGACCCACAAGAGCGGCTCGGCTCCGGTCTACTGCGACGGAAACAGCTTCGTCTCTATAGAGGGCGGCACCCTCGAATCCTATGTGGAGCCCGCAGCGGTCGTCTGCACCGACGGAGTGCTGGAGCTGACGGACGTCACGCTGATCGGGCATGAGGACGCGGCGCTCAATGCCCATTTCCCATCCGTCCCCTCCACCATCACCTGCACAGGCTGCAGCTTTACCTCGGAGAAGGCCTCCGCGGTGACGAGCTACGCCGCCACGAACATGGTCTTTGACCGCTGCGCCTTCGCCCCGGCGGAGGGCTGCTATATCGTTGCCTCGATCCCCGGGACGAACAGCGCCGGCGGCATCTCGGCGGACGATATGAACGTCACCATGAAAAACTGCGAGCTTACCGGCGGCGCCTGGGCGGACGAGGAAAACGGCGCGGCGCTGGAGCTGACGCTGGAGAATACCACGTGGACCGTCACCGTGGAGAGCGTGCTGACGAGCCTTACCGTGGACGAGGCCTCCTCTGTCAGCGGCGTGATGCTGGTCGGCGGCGTGGAAACGCCGATCCTTCCGGGGACATACGCGATTCCGGGGACATACGCGAATGTAACGCTGCTGCCTGCCTGAATCCATGCCGGCGGACGGTATGGCGGAGCGGAAGCTCCGATTCCCCGGCACGGTTTTTCTGTTGAACCTCCATATTACTTTTTCATGTTTCTTCCTTGCCGAATTGGATCAGCCTGTCCCATACCACGGGCTTTCCCGGAACGAAACGATCGACTTTCAGAAGACAAAGAGAGGAGCTGCTCATGAAAACAAATATCCGGCGGATCCTGGCGGCGGCTGTGAGTGCGGTCATGATGACCGGGCTGATGACGGTCGGAGCGTATGCGGCCGGGCTGTCGTACCGCGATCTGAACGGGGTGACGTGGAGCTATGCCGGCGACGGCGATACGGAGCTGGAGAGCATCCGCGACAGCGGACAGACCATCGAACAGGCGCAGGCGCTGCTGATCCCGGCCAGCGTGGACGGAATACCCGTGGACGCTGTGCGGTC
>CAJOIG010000282.1 GCA_905234575.1 uncultured Oscillospiraceae bacterium | reverse complement strand
GGCGATTTGCAAGCGAAATCGGACACAGGGGAGTCATGCGGCGGCGAGGTAGGTTTCATGGGCGGTGCGGCCTTGGAGAAGGCGACGGTGGATGGAGTTGATGGCGTCTTCCAGCTCCGCGATGCGTAGCCGGGAGACCTTCGAGAAATCGGTGCCCTTGGAGTACCAGCGACGGACGAGGCGGTTGGCGTTCTCGACGGAGCCTTTTTCCCAGGCGGCATAGGCATGCGTGTAGTAGATGCGGACGGAGCCCCTGGGGCGGAACAGGGCTTCGATGGCCGCATGGTCGAGGAACTCGCTGCCGTTGTCGGTGGTGATGGTGAGGGCCTTGACGATCTTGCCGCGGCGGATGGCCCGCCGGAGGGCGCGGAGGATTTCGCTCTGGGAGATGTAGCGGAGTTTTTCGATGATGTAGAAGCGGGTTTGGCGTTCGATGAGCACGAGCAGGCCGCCCTTGCCGTGGACGCCGGAGACGATTGTGTCCATCTCCCAGTGGCCGAACTCGGAGCGGTCGTCGAGGTCGGGGCGCTCTTCGATGGAGAGGTTGGCGGGCATCTTGAGGCTGCGGCGGGGCTTGGCGTGCTTCTTGCGGTGGGGGGTGGGCTTGTAGGGGAGTTGGGAGGGGGAGATGCCGATGTCGCCGTGGTGGACGTGGTAGTAGACGGAGCGTTCGCAGGGGAGATTGGGGATGCCCTGTTCGCGCAGGTGGGCGATCGGTCGACCAGCGGTACCGGCCCGCTTCCGTCCGGACCTGCGTCGTCTCCACGCAGTCGTACCAGTCGAAGAGGTCCTGCGTGGATCGGGCGGCAAGCCAGTTCTTCAGGTTCTTTTCGAGCTTCAGGCGATCGCCCGTCGCGCCGTCCCGCGGGTTGCCCAGCCCCTCCGCGGCCTCCTCGAGCATCCGCCGGAAGCACCCCAGGTAGCCGAGACCGACGAACTGGACGAACTGCCGGCCGCGCAGGGCGTCCGCGCTCCACAGCCTCGTGCGTCGCCCGTCGAAGTGGCGTTTGTCCATCCCGAAGAACTCCTCGATCCGCTCCCGCCTCCGGTAGTGGCGGAGGGCCTCGAACGTGTCCATCGGCTGGTTGGTGGCGAGCGCGAAGTGGCCGAAGTAGCGGCGGGCGGCGCGCACGGCGTCGTTCCGGTAGGCCACCTTCGCCGCGCCGCCACGGCCGGTGCGCGAGACGGCCATGTAGCGGTCGGCGAACCGCTGGGCGGACGGTCGCAGGTCTTCTCCCCGCTCGAGGAGGGTCTTCATCTCGTACAGGCGCCGGTTGAACGCATCCTCCTGCTTCGCCCGCAGGTCGGGGGACCGGAAGACGTGCACGTACAGCCGCCGCGTGAACGTCTCCTCCCCGCCGTCCGCCCGTCCGCCCCGTGCCCGCCGCCTCGCCCGGGTCAGGACGTGCCCTTCGCGGAGCTTCGACGCGCCGCACACGCCGGGGTCGAAGGGGCACACGCCGTCCGCGCCGTCGAGCGCGTCCTGCAGTTCGTCGATGGTCTCGCGCACCCACGTTTCGTCCGTGTCCACGAGGGTGAGGAACTTGCGGTTGCGTGCCGCGAACTCCGCCATGTTCGCCTGGCTGCAGAAGCCGTTGTCGGTCACGACCAGCGCCTTGGGAAGCCCGAGGCTCTCCAGCTGGACCAGGGCGTTGGCGACGGACACCACGTCGGGGACGTTCCCCGGCTGCTTCGCGAAGGCGATCGGCTCGCGGTCCGCGACCGAGTACAGGGTCAGCAGCTTGATCGTCTCGAGGCCGTCGCCGTCCTTGTTGAACCCGCGCCGGGCCTCGTGGAGGTTCTCCGAGTACGTCGAGACGGTCGTCGAGTCGTAGGCGACCGTCGCTTCCGGGTCGAGACGGGCCGCGCGCAGGCGGAAGTAGCGTTGGATGCCGTCCTCGTCGGTACCCACGGCCTTGAAGAGCCCGCTGGCCACGTCGCCGCTGACGGTGCCGGGATAGGGCGTGGGGTGCATCGCCTGCCAGGCGGGGAGGCGAGGAAGGGTCTGCCCGCCGGTCGCGAGCCAGTAGCGCGCCACGGTGAGAATCTTCTCCGCCGTCCCGCCGTCCGGGAAGGCCGAGCGGACGTCCGCGTCGATGCCGGACACCCGCCCGACATGCTCGAGAATGTCCGTCAGGCCCGTGTGATGACGGGACGCGGTCGCCGGCGCGGCATCCTTCGCGGGGGCAGGTGACCGTCTCCGCCGGGTCGGGACCATTTCGGTCGTCCCGGCGACGATCTTGCCGAGCAGACGCTGGGCGACGGTGAGGGTCTTTTTCGTCGCCGGATCGTACCGCGTGGTGCGCTCCAGGACGTAGATGTCCCCGTTTTTCTGCCTCTGGATGCGCCGTCCGACGTGCAGTTTCCCCTGGAATTTCCTTGGCATGGGTATTTTCTCCTTGTATAGTGGATATATAATCCATACAATATCCACTAAACAAGCGCAAGGAAAATCGCGATGGATTTTCGGGAAAAAATCACTCCGGGCCGCCGTCCCAACCCCTGCAACGGCTATCGTGGTCGGATTAGCCGACTTTTAGGGTGGTAGTAGACGGAGCGTTCGCAGGGGAGATTGGGGATGCCCTGTTCGCGCAGGTGGGCGAGGGCGTCGTAGGGGGAGCGGTGGTGGTCGACGATTTC
>CAJOIG010000281.1 GCA_905234575.1 uncultured Oscillospiraceae bacterium | reverse complement strand
AGTACATCGCCGGGCAGATCGCCGACAGCTGGGACTGGGTCCGGAACGGCGACGGCACCTCCGACCTGCACGTCACCATCCGCGACGACGTGTACTTCCAGGAGAAGGACGCTGAGTATGATGTCTTCGGCGGCCGCAATCTGACGGCCGAGGACGTGAAGTTCAGCTATGACCGCATCCTCGGTACCGGCGAGGGCGGCTCTGCGGAGATGGCCTCCTATGAGATCAGCTGGCCAAGTATTTTCAGCGGCATCCTGGACTTCACCTATCCCTCTCCCGTGGAGGTCGAGGGCGACTATCAGGTGGTGTTCCATCTGGCGAGCGAGGCCGAGTCCGTGCTGGAGACCTTCATGTACACCGCGGTGAACATCACCGGCGTCGAGTGGGATACGCTCTCCGAGGAGCAGCGCAACGACTGGCACTACGCCTGCGGCACCGGTCCGTTCGTCCTGGTGGGCTATGAGCCGGATTCCTACTATAAGTACGAGCGCAACGCCAATTACTATGACTTTGACGAGCGCCATCCCGAGAACCGCCTGCCCTATCTGGACAGCCTGACCCTTACGGCTGTGCAGGACGCGGCCTCCATCCAGGCCTCCTTCATCGCGGGCAATCTCGACTATGTGTCCCTGGACGCGAACCTGACCCCGGACCAGACACAGCAGATCGTAGACGCCCTGGGTGGCGATCTGCAGGTCATCTACCTCGATTCCAACGCCGCGGGCATCGCCCTGAAAGTCAACCAGGAGCCGTTTTCCGATATCCGCGTCCGCATCGCCCTGCAGAAGGCGGTGAACCTGGAGCAGGTGAACGCCGCGTATTACGGCTATGAGACCCCGCTGAACCTTGCGGGCCTGTGGATCGCGCCGCGCTCCGAGTGGTCCTCCATCCCCGATTGGGACGCGGAGCTTCTCGATGAGTACACTTACGATCCCGAGGGCGCCAAGGCCCTGCTGGCCGAGGCCGGCTACCCTGACGGCTTCACCTTCACGGTGGCGCTTGACACCAACGCCGATCAGGATCTGTATCTTCTCATCAAGAGCTATTTCGCGGCCATCGGCGTGACCATGGAGCTTGACCCCGTGGCCGATATGCAGGCGGCGCACCAGATCAGCGGCGATTCCGCGAATCCCGAGCAGATCAACCAGAACATCGCGGACCTCGAGTCCTTTGACAGCGCGATCTTCATGTACGGCTCCACCCCACCTTCCACACGGATACGGAGTTTGACGCGATGCTCGCAGACGCCCAGGCTGCGCTGACGAATGACGAGGCGGCGCAGTACGCCAAGGCGGCGGACCTGCGCTTCTCCCAGAGCCACTGGGTCATCGCCTGCTCCGGCACGACGCTGAAGACCGAGCTGCTCCAGAGCCGCATCGGCGGTCTCGAGAACGGCGAGCGCATCAGCTATTCCCGCTTCACCAAGCCGTTCCTTGCCCGTATCTGGGCCATCGACGGTCAGTAACATTGCTTAACGGAAAAGCTCCCTGCCCTACCTATGGGTAGGGGGCTTTTGCCATTCACAATGGGAGGGACCAAATGGAGGACAACATTCTGGAGGTGCGTGACCTCCGGACGCATTTTATCGGGAAAAACGGAAAGCAGATCCGCGCCGTGGACGGCCTGAGCTACAGCGTAAAGCGCGGGGAGTTCACCGCGATCATCGGCGAGTCCGGCTCCGGCAAGACCGGGGCGCTGTCGCTCCTGCGGCTCATCCCGTACCCGCCCGGGCTCATCCTCGGCGGCGAGGTGATGTTCGACGGACGGGATCTCATGCAGCTTTCCGACCTTGAGATGGAAAAAATCCGGGGGAAGGAGATCAGCATGATCTTCCAGGAACCCGCCGCGGCGCTCAATCCCGTGCTCACCATCGGGGAGCAAATCACGGAGGCCATCACGACCCATATCAAGATGGGAAAGCAGGAGGCGTGGGAAAAAGCGATCGCCCTTCTTCGCATGGTGGATATCCCGAATCCGGAGGAGCGGGTGAAGCAGTACCCCTTTGAGTTTTCCGGCGGGATGCAGCAGCGGGCCATGATTGCCATGGCCATGAGCTGCGAGCCGAAGCTGCTCATCTGCGACGAACCCACCACCGCCCTGGATGTGACCGTGCAGGCGCAGGTGCTCGAGCAGATCGACCATCTGCGGAAGCAGACGGGGACTACCGTCATCCTCATCACCCACAACCTCGGCGTGGTGGCCCGTCACGCGGATTCCGTCAAAATCATGTACGGCGGCAAGATCGTGGAGGAGGGCCCGACGGAGGCGATCTTCGCCGATCCGCACCATCCGTACACGGTGGGGCTCATCCGTGCCGTGCCGCGCCTTGACCGGGAATCGGGCAAGCTCTTCGCCATCGAGGGCGAGCCGCCCGACATGTCGTCGATCCCGGTGAACTCCTGCGCCTTTGCCGCCCGCTGTCCCTGCGCGGACGGACGCTGCGCGTCGGAGCGCCCGGCACTCGTCGCCGTCGAGGGAGAACACCGCTGCGCCTGCTTCCACATGGAGCGGGTGATTGAGACAAGAGAGGAGGCGGCGGCCGATGCTTGAGGAAGGCTATAAGATGAACGAGGGCCTGCCCGCCTTTGAGGACATCATGGTGGTCAAGGACCTCAAGATGCACTTTCCCGTGACGGCAGGGCTTTTAAAGCGCACCGTCGGGCATGTGAAGGCCGTGGACGGCGTGTCCTTCACCATCAAGCGCGGGCAGATCCTGGGCGTCGTGGGCGAGTCCGGTTCGGGCAAATCCACCCTCGGCAACTGCGTGCTGGGGCTTCTCGACTATACCTCCGGCGAGATCTACTACGAGGGACAGGAACTCAAGGGCATCCCCAGGAAGGCCATGAAGCGCCTGCGCAACCGCCTGCAGGCCATCTCCCAGGACCCGTTTTCCTCCATGGACCCGCGCATGGACATCGCCGCCATCGTCACGGAGGGGCTGTCCATCCACGATATGGTGAAGGGGAAAAAGGAAAAAGAGGAGATCGCCGCCCGGATGCTGGAGATGGTGGGCATCAACCCCACCTTCATGCACCGTTTCCCACACGAATTCTCCGGCGGCCAGCGGCAGCGCATCAGCATCGCCCGGACCCTGGCGCTGCAGCCGAACTTCATCGTCTGCGACGAGATCGTCTCGGCGCTGGACGTGTCCATCCAGGCACAGATCGTGAACCTTATGGAAAAGCTCCAGAACTAACCTACATATTCATCGGACACGACCTCTCCGTCGTGCGTCATATCTCGGACGGCATCGCGGTCATGTATCTCGGCAAGATCGTGGAGCTGTCCCCGTCGAAGGAGCTGTATCAGAATCCGCTCCATCCCTATACGCAGTCGCTCATTTCCGCCGCTCCCATTCCGGACCCGGCGGTGGACAGGAAACGCGAGCGCATCCTGCTGCAGGGCGAGATCCCGTCGCCCATGCACCCTCCGGAGGGCTGCCGTTTCTGCACCCGCTGTCCCTACGCCGCGGCGGTGTGTCACGAGGAGGAGCCGGAATTCACCGAGGTCTCGGCAGGACACTTCACCGCGTGTCATTTTGTGGATACCACGGGCTTTCACCCGGGAAAGGGGGCGTGATCCATGGGAAAATATCTTGTCAAGCGGATCGTGCTGCTCATCCCGACGCTGATCCTCGTGTGCCTCGTGGTATTCATCATGATGCGCTGTCTGCCCGGCGGCGCGGTAGAGGCGCTGCTCTATAAGCTGCAGGCCGCGGGCGACACCACCGCCACCACGGAATCCGTGGAGCGGATGCTCGGCCTCGATCAGCCGGGGTATAAACAGTTTTTCGTCTGGCTGTGGGG
>CAJOIG010000280.1 GCA_905234575.1 uncultured Oscillospiraceae bacterium | reverse complement strand
GAAGCTGCCGGTGTAGCCCTTCGCGATGGCGGAGACCCACTTGCCGACGAAGAGACCGAGCAAAACGACGGCGGTGAACCAGAAGATGATGACGGAGTTTTTGGCGACATTTTTCCGCGCCTTGCGCTCCGCGCCAATGTTCCGGCGGCGGCGCTTCCCGGTAGGGGCGGCCTTCATTTTTCCCTTGCTTTTGCTCATGACCGTTCCTCCTTACGCCGTGGCGATCAGCATGCCGAAGCGCTGCCGGATCACCGGATACTCCGCCGCGATGTCCGCCGCGGCCCGGGCGAGGAGCGCGTCCGTTCCCAGGGCGAGGGTCGCCTCCTGCCGGGGACCGGAGCCGCCCCAGGCGTCCAGCAGGATGAAATACTCGGTCGTTCCGCTGTTGGTGGTCATATACCAGCCGACCGGGTAACCGTCGGGATACGCCACGGGATCGTCGCCGCCGAAAAAGAGATCATCCGCAATGCTTTCCGGCAGATCCAGCCGGGTCGCGTTATAGAGATGGCCCTGGCTGTCGCCCAGAGCGCCGGTGGAAAAGGCGCTTTGCAGGTCCTCGAAGCTCTCGCCCGCGTCGTAGCGCTCCACGAGGCGCGCCATCTTCATCGAGAGGGCGTTTTCCTGCTCAGGGCCGACCTCGCCGGTCTCCCGGTCGGGCTGGGCCTCGAGGGTGATGACGCGCAGGTCCGCGGTGCGGTAGTCCGGAATGGCGTTTTCGGCGATGTAGGCGTCGATCTCCGCCTGGGTGGGCGCGGAGGAGCGGATGAGATAGTCCCGGTACGCCCGGGCCTTCACCTGCCGGGTGAGCTCGGCGGTGTAGATGGCCTCCGTCATGCCGGCGCCGTAGTAAGCGGTGTAGTAGTTTTTTGCGTTCAGGCGGTTCGCGGCCATGGCGGCGGCGTTCTCCTCGAGCTTCTGCTCGATGGGGCGGAGCTCCTCGTCCGAGAAGACATAGCCCGCGGCCTCCGCGAGGTCGCTGTAATAGGCGGTCTCGGCGAGGGAAGCCTCGGCCTGCCGCAGGAAAAACGACTTCCAGGAGATCCCCTCGGCGGTGAACTGTTTGGCGTCGTTCCCCTTGGGGTCGTACCCAAGCTCGCCGAGGCGGTCTGCGTTCTCCTCCAGAAAGGCGTTGTAGCTGTCAAAGTAATAGTAGTTGTACTGCGCCACGGTGTAGCTCCGGCCGTGGACCCGGGCGGCCGGTACCGACTTCTGCAGCAGGCCGGAGTTCAGCACGATGATGAGCAGCACGATGGGGACCAGGATGATGTACAGGGCCCGCAGCATGGGGTCCTGGCTGTTCAGGTTCAGCTTCATGGGAAGCACCTCCCGGGGAAATGGCGGCGCCGAACGGAGCGGACCGCGCCGATATTTCGATTATAATACAAAGAAGGGCCGCCGTCAAAAGCGGCCCTTCCGGGTTGGTTACGCGGCTGCAGGATCAGCCCACACCGTAGAAAACGATGCAGCAGATGCAGCAGAAGATGGAGAAGATCGTCGGGAAGATGACGGTGGTGACGAACAGCTCCTTGTACGCCTGCTTGTGGGTCAGGCCGAACACGCCGAGGGTGTTCGCGATGGACTGCGCGTGCGGCAGGGAGTCGAAGGTCTGCGCAGCGCGCCGGCGTTGACGCCCATGTCGAGGTACTGCTGGCCGAACATCGGCAGCCAGATCATCATGGCGGAGATGCCGTCCGTGCAGAGGGCGGCGATGACGGCCACGGAGATCATGGCGGTGATGTACGGGCTGAGGTGCAGGCCGAGCACCCAGTTCTGGACGGGCTCGATGACGGAGCTCGTGGTGACGACCTGGCCGAAGCCGAAGACGCAGCCGGCGAGCATGAGGAAGCCCCACATGCCGGTGCAGCCCTTGGAGAGGATGTTCACGACGCCGATCTTCTTGCAGCGCTTCCACTGCAGGGCGACGAGAACGACGACGCCGACGAGCTGAGCCAGAGCGACGAGCTGGGTCTGCCAGGTCTGGTAGGAGAGGTTGATGTGCGCGAACACGATGGCTGCGACGACGACGGCGACCAGGGGCGCGATGGAGGCCCAGAAGTT
>CAJOIG010000279.1 GCA_905234575.1 uncultured Oscillospiraceae bacterium | reverse complement strand
TCGCCGGCGGCCTGGAGCTTATACAGAAGCGCCTCCACCGCGCCGCCGGGCAGGCAGCGCATCATGATGAATACCACGAGGCACACAAGGATCAGCGTCGGGATGAGCAGCACGATCCGCTTGACCAGATATTTCCCCAAGGCTTATACCCCCTTTGCCGGTAAGATTACGCAAGAGCTGTCGTTACCGGGCAAACAGCCCCGGTATTCCTTGCTCTGTCGTGCGAGTACAAAGTTCTTTTTGCTCCTTTTTCTTTCAAGAAAAAGGATGAAAGCCCGTTTTATCCACAAAATGACAGGCGGTGAAGTGGCCGGGAGAGACCTCGGTGAATTCCGGCTCCGCCTCGTGGCACACCGCTGCGGCATAGGGGCAGCGGGTGCAGAACCGGCAGCCCTCCGGCGGGTGCATGGGCGAAGGGATCTCGCCCTGCAGCAGGATGCGCTCACGCTTTTTGTCCACCGCCGGGTCCGGGATGGGCGCGGCGGAGATGAGCGACTTCGTGTAGGGATGGAGCGGGTTCTGATACAGCTCCTTCGCCGGGGACAGCTCCACGATCTTGCCGAGATACATGACCGCGATGCCGTCCGAGATATGCCGCACGACGGAGAGGTCGTGCCCGATGAATATGTAGGTCAGGTTCAGCTCCTGCTGGAGCTTTTCCATGAGATTCACGATCTGCGCCTGGATGGACACGTCCAGCGCCGAGACGATCTCGTCACACACGATGAAGTTCGGCTGCAGCGCGAGCGTGATGCGCTGACGCTGGCCGCCGGAAAACTCATGCGGGAAACGGTGCATGAAGGCGGGGTTGATGCCCACCATCTCCAGCATCCGGGCGGCGATCTCCTCCTTTTCTTTTTTCCCCTTCACCATGTCGTGGATGGACAGCCCCTCGGTGACGATGGCGGCAATGTCCATGCGCGGGTCCATGGAGGAAAACGGGTCCTGGGAGATGGCCTGCAGGCGGTTGCGCAGGCGCTTCATGGCCTTCTTGGGGATGGATTTGAGCTCCTGCCCCTCGTAGTAGATCTCGCCGTCCGTGTAGTCCAGAAGCCCCAGCACGCAGTTGCCGAGGGTGGATTTTCCGGAGCCGGACTCCCCCACGACGCCCAGGATCTGCCCGCGCTTGATGGTGAAGGACACGCCGTCCACGGCTTTCACATGTCCGACGGTGCGCTTTAAAAGCCCCGCCGTCACGGGAAAGTGCATCTTGAGATCCTTGACCACCATGATGTCCTCGAAGGCGGGCAGGCCCTCGTTCATCTTATAGCCTTCCTCAAGCATCGGCCGCCGCCTCCTCTCTTGTTTCGGTCACCCGCTCCATGTGGAAGCAGGCGCAGCGGTGTTCTCCCTCGACGGCGATGAGCGCCGGGCGCTCCGACAGGCATCGCTCGTCCGCGTAGGGGCAGCGGGCAGCAAAGGCGCAGGAGTTCACCGGGATCGACGACATATCGGGCGGCTCGCCCTCGATGGCAAAGAGCTTGCCCGTATCCCGGTCGAGACGCGGCACGGCACGGATGAGGCCGACCGTGTACGGATGGTGCGGATCGGCGAAGATCGCCTCCGTCGGGCCTTCCTCCACGATCTTGCCGCCGTACATGATCTTGACGGAATCCGCGTGGCGTGCCACCACGCCGAGGTTGTGGGTGATGAGTATGACGGTGGTACCCGTCTGCTTCCGAAGGTGGTCGATCTGCTCGAGAACCTGCGCCTGTACGGTCACGTCCAGGGCGGTGGTGGGTTCGTCGCAGATGAGGAGCTTCGGCTCGCAGCTCATGGCCATGGCGATCATGGCCCGCTGCTGCATCCCGCCGGAAAATTCGAAGGGGTACTGTTTTACCCGCTCCTCCGGGTTGGGGATGTCCACCATCCGTAGCAGGGCGATCGCCCGCTCCCACGCCTCCTGCCGACCCATTTTTATGTGGGTCGTGATGGCCTCCGTGATCTGCTCGCCGATGGTGAGCACGGGATTGAGCGCCGCGGCGGGTTCCTGGAAGATCATGCTGATCTCCCGGCCGCGGATCTTCTCCATCTCGGCGTCGGAAAGCTGCATGAGATCCCGTCCGTCGAACATCACCTCACCGCCGAGGATCAGCCCGGGCGGGTACGGGATGAGCCGCAGGAGCGACAGCGCCCCCACGGTCTTGCCGGAGCCGGACTCGCCGATGATCGCAGTGAACTCCCCGCGCTTCACGGAGTAGCTCAGGCCGTCCACCGCACGGACCTGTTTTCCGTTTTTTCCGATAAAATGCGTCCGGAGGTTCTTTACCTCCAGGATGTTTTCCTCCATTTGTTTCCTCCCGTTGCAGATGGCAAAAGCCCCCTACCCATAGGTAGGGCAGGGAGCTTTTCAGATAAGCGGTATCACTGACCGTCGATGGCCCAGATGCGGGCAAGGAACGGGCGGGTGAAGCGGGAATAGCTGATGCGCTCGCCGTTCTCGAGGCCGCCGATGCGGCTCTGCAGAAGCTCGGTCTTGAGGGTCGTG
>CAJOIG010000278.1 GCA_905234575.1 uncultured Oscillospiraceae bacterium | reverse complement strand
AAAAAAAACCGCCGAAGGAGAAAGCTATCCTTCGGCGGTCCTTTTCGGTTCACTTTTTCAGAGCACGTCGTTTTGAAGGCGGTCCAGCGCATCCCGGAGCCTGTGCGTCGGCAGGGCGAGGCAGAGCCGGATGCCGTAGGGCGCGTGGAACAGCCGTCCGTCCCGCCAGAGGACGCCGGCACGCAGCCCGGCCTCGCAGAGCTCGTCCATCGTTTTTCCGTGCAGGGAGCACCAGCCCTCAAAGTCCGGCAGGATCACATAGGTCCCCTGCGGCTTTTGGATGGTCACGCCGTCGATGGCGCGGAAGAATTCGCAGGCGGCGTCCACATTCGTTTCGAGTACCGAGCGGAGCTCCGCGAGCCAGGCGCGGCCCTCAGGGGAGTAGGCTCCGATGAGCGCGTGCATGGACAGCACGTTCATGTCGTTGTAGTGGCACTGGGCTTCCCAGCGGTCGAGCTTTGCCCGCAGCCGGTCATTGTATACAACGCGGTAGCTGCCGATGAGCCCGGCGAGGTTGAAGGTCTTGGACGGCGCGTAGAACGCGACGGTGCGCTCCCGCGCGTCCGCGGAGACGGACTGGGTGGGGATGTGACGGTTCCCGTACAGCGTGAGGTCGGACCAGATCTCATCGGATATGACATAGACGTCGTGACGGCGGAAAAGCTCCATCGCCGCCTCCAGCTCCGCCCGCTCCCAGACGCGCCCGGTGGGATTGTGGGGGGAGCAGAGGATGGCGGTGTGGATGTGCCGCCGCACGATCTTTTCCTCCATATCCGCAAGGTCCATGCGGGGGACGCCCCGGTCGTCCGGCTTCAGCGGGCTGAGCACCGCGGGAAAGCCGTTTGCCTCCAGCACGGCGGAAAAGCCCGTATAGGTGGGGGAGTGCAGGAGCACCGGCTCCCCGGGAACGCAAAGGACCCTCAGCGCACTCACCACGCCGCCCAGCACCCCGTTTTCGTAACCGATGTGCTCCCGGGCGACGGCGTCCGCGCCGAAGGATTCGGCCTGCCAGCGGCGGATGGCGGCGTAGTATTCGTCCGACGGCGCGAAATATCCGTAGACGGGATGCTCCATCCGGCGGCGCATGGCCTCCGTGACGCAGGGAGCCGTGGGAAAGCTCATGTCCGCGATCCAGAGGGGGATGGGGTCGGGATGCTCCGGCGTCTGCGCGTCCCGGCCGAGACCGCCGGGCACCTCCATGGCGATGGCATCCCGGCCGCGGCGGTCAGGCATGTTGGTGAAATCGAATGGCATGGAAGCATCCTCCTTGTTCTCGGTGTTCCATCGTTCTTCATTATACCACCATGCGAAGAAATTGGAAACCCTGTGCCGTCCGGCAAAACGCGGCCCGGGGGGGAACGGGACGAAGAAATGCTGTCTTGATGTTTTATCGGATTCCCTGTAAACTGCAGATACAGACGATCAGAGAAAGGACCGAGTGCACCATGAGCCATAGCGCATCCGATGTTCGCCGCCTGTACGAGGAAAAAAAGACCACGCTGGAGGAGTGCCTGAAGCTCATCCGGTCGAACGACAACATTTGCTTCGCCAAGGACTGCAACGAGCCGAAGCTCTTCTGCGAGAACCTGCACACCATCGCGGACCGGGTGGAGAACGTCACCATCCTCAAGGGCCGGTCCTCGGACTTCGGCTTCCTGCAGAATGACGGCATGGCCGGGCATTTCCTGACCCAGTCAGCCTTTTACTCCAAGGGCTGGGTGCCCGCCATTGAAAAGGGCAACTGCACCTTCGTGCCGAACGACCTGCCGGACCAGCCCATCTGGTACAACGGCGCGTACCACCCCCGGAACGTCTACATCGCCGCCGTCACGCCCATGGACGAGCACGGCAATTTCCAGGTGAACCTCTCCCAGATGTGGGAGCGGGACATCGATCCGCGGTCCTGCGAGCGCATCATCCTGGAGGTCAACAAACGCCTCGAGACCGTCCGCGGCGGCGTGGAGATCAACATCCAGGACGTGACCGCCTTCTATGAGACGGATTACGAGATCTACTCCATCCCCGACGCGCCTTTTTCCGAGACAGATCAGGTCATCGGCGAGTATGTGGCGGAGCTCGTGCATGACGGCGACACGATCCAGCTCGGCATCGGCAGCCTGCCGAACGCCTGCGCGCACAGCCTGATGGACAAGCGGGAACTGGGCATCCACTCCGAGATGTTCACGAACACCATGATGAAGATGGTGCAGAAGGGCGTCGTCACCGGCGACCGGAAGAACATCAACCGCGGCGAGCAC
>CAJOIG010000277.1 GCA_905234575.1 uncultured Oscillospiraceae bacterium | reverse complement strand
CCGGATGCCGAGCTCCTCCATGAACATCTCCCGGTCGGCGGGATCGTCCAGCTCCGCGATGTCCTGCTCGAAGCGCGCGCAGATCGGCAGGACCTGGCTTCCCTCGGCGTCAGCAATGGCCTTGACCTGCTGATAGTACGCGTTCCCGGCATAGTCCCCGAAGCCGTCCTCGTCCATGTTTGCGGCGTAGATGACGGGCTTGAGGCTGATGAGGTCGGACTCCGCGATGACGGCAGCCTCGTCTGGGTCGCAGTCGAAGGAACGGGCGGAGCGGCCCTCGTTCATCCAGGCCATCAGCCGGGAGAGGATATCGGCCTTGACCATCTTCTGGGCCTTGTCCAGGCGGCGCTGGAGCATTTCGATGTCCGCGAGGACGAGCTCCAGGTTGATGGTCGCGATGTCCGCGGCGGGGTCCGTGGAGCTCTCGTGGCGGATGATGTTCGCGTCGTCGAAGCAGCGCACGACGTGGACGATGGCGTCCGTGCCGCGGATGTTCGCGAGGAATTTGTTGCCGAGGCCCTCCCCCTGGCTCGCACCCTTCACGAGGCCCGCGATGTCCACGAACTCGATGACGGCCGGCGTGAATTTCTTGGGGTGATACATCTCCGCGAGATAGTCGAGCCGCTCATCCGGCACGGTGACGACGCCGACGTTCGGATCGATGGTGCAGAAGGGATAATTCGCGGATTCCGCGCCCGCGTTCGTCAGAGCGTTGAACAGCGTGCTTTTCCCGACGTTGGGAAGCCCCACGATGCCTAGTTTCATTTCTTCCTGTATCTCCTTAAAAGTCAGTATGGTCTATCGATCTCCGGTACATACCCTCCCGGTCCGGTCCCGATCGGCGCCATCCGGGAGGCCGATCCTTTCCCGGAACGGGAAAAACACCGGTGCAACACTCCGAAGTATATCACATCGTCTTCCGTTTCTCAATACCACAGCGGCGGATGCAGGACATCTGCGATTCAAAGTTGGTCGTCGGACGCCCGCAAGGGATGAAGGCACAGCACGCCTCGCCCTGCAAGAGGAGAAGACCGTGAGACGCGATGCCGAACCGGCGATCGTTCTCACGGTCTTCTTCTGTCGTTTCCCGGCGACGTTCCGCCCCGGGATCGGTCGTTATACGCTGGCCCGCAGCGCGTCGTAGATCACGCTCTGGCCTTTGCGCGATGGATGGATGCCGTCGGCGCAGAGGAGCTCCTCCGCCGGGCGGCCGTCCCGCAGGAACGCCCCGCGCAGGTCGATCAGTGCGACGCCCTCCTCCGCGGCGACGCGCTCCACCAGGCGGGAATACGCCGCCTGCCAGCGGGCGATGGCGTCCACATCCCCCAGCCAGGAGAGGATTCGCTCCCGGTCCAGGCCGTCGCGGCAGATGAACCGCAGGTAGCGCTCCGAGTGGATCGGCGGCAGGGTCAGGAGCACCGGCGTGCGGCCGCTCCCCCGCAGGAGCCGCACCGCCTCCCGCAGCCCGGCGCAGAAGCGTTCCGGCGGCGTCTTGCAGTCGTAGGTCCCCTCCGGCGCCGCGGCGATCCGGGACCAGTCGTAGTCACAGTCGTTCCCGCCGAACTCCAGGAGGGCGTACTCCCCCTCTGCCGCGGGCTCCCGGCTGTCCCGGCGGATGAGGTCCAGCGCCTTCTGGATCGTGCAGCCGAAGCGGGACCGGTTGCGGATGTCCAGCCCGCAGTCCGCGCCGATGCGCTTTTCCCACTCACGGTTGACCGTGTATTTTCCGTCTTCCAGCAGGACCCCCTTCAGGATCGAATCACCGTATACCGTCACCTTCATGAGAGCGCCTCCTCGTTTTTCGAATTTTGTTATCTAGTTTCCATTACCAGTTTAAGCGTTTATAATATCTTTGTCAAGACATTTTCAGAATATATCTTGTCCTTTTCTCCCCGACATGGTATAGTGTGTCCAGATCATTCGGAATCAAACACGGAGGAGCGGTCTTATGGCACAGACGACGGAGGAGATCTGCGCGGGCTTTGCGGCGCTGCACCTGCCCCGCTGGGCGGAGCTGCCGGACCTGGCGCTGTACATGGACCAGGTCCTGTCCCTGATGGAGCGCTATCTCGGCGCCTATCCCGGCTTTGACAAGCGGGGCCTCACGGCGTCGATGGTGAACAACTATGTGAAGCAGGGGGTCCTGCCCCCGCCGGTGCGGAAGAAGTATGACCGCGAGCATCTCGCGCACCTCATCATGATCTGCGTTCTGAAGGCAAG
>CAJOIG010000276.1 GCA_905234575.1 uncultured Oscillospiraceae bacterium | reverse complement strand
ACCTCGGGCCCCAGCCTGAACATCCTCATCAAGCTCTGCTCCACCGTGTCCATCGTGTTCTCCGGCCTCATCGTGGCCTTCCACCTCATCTGATCCCATTCTTTTGCAAGCATCCTTCGCCGCAGCCGGACCTTCTCCGGCTGCGGTTTTTTGAGAAAGGCATCCCATGAACCAGACCATGATCAACGACATGACCGAGGGGCCCCTGGCCCGGCAGATCCTGCGCTATTCCGCGCCGCTGGTGCTCGCAAACATCCTGCAGACGCTCTATAACCTCGTGGACCTCGCCATCGTCGGCCAGGTCGTGGGCAGCGTGGGCCTGTCCGCCGTGTCCATCGCCGGGCAGATCACCTTCATGCTGTACGCCCTGGGCATCGGCCTCGGCAGCGGCACCCAGATCCTCATCTCCCAGCAGGTCGGCGCGGGGAACCTCGACGGCGTGCGCCGGACGACGGGCACCTCCCTCACCGCCACCGCCGTGCTCGCCACCGCCGTGACGGTACTGGGCCTCGTGTTCCATCCGTCCCTTCTCCGGGTGCTGAACACCCCGGCGGAGGCCTGGACCGACGCGACGCAGTATATGTTCTGGTGCGTCCTCGGCGTGCCCTTCACCTACGGGTACGGGAGTCTCTGCGCCGTGCTCCGCGGCATGGGGGATTCCAGACGCCCCATGTACATCATCGGCCTCGCCGCCTTGACGAACGTCGCGCTGGACCTCGTCCTCGTCTGGGGCCTCGGCATGCGCGCCCGGGGCGCCGCCATCGCCACGAGCCTGTCCCAGGTCGTGAGCTTCCTGTTCGCGCTGGTGTATCTCTACCGCCGTCGGGAGAGCTTCGGCTTCGACTTCCGCCGGGAGAGCTTCCGGGTGGATCGGGTCCTCCTGCGCACGATCGTCGGGCTGTCCGCGCCGCTCGCCTTCATGGCCATCGCCATCAACATCTCCATGATGTTCGTGAACGCCTGGGTGAACGCCTACGGCGTCGTGGCGTCGGCGGTGTCCGGCGTCGGCTCGAAGCTCTATTCCCTCGCGAACATCGTCACCCAGTCCATGCAGACCTCGGAGGCCACCGTCACCGGGCAGAACATCGCCGCCCGCCGGATCGACCGGGTGAAGCGCTCCATGCTCATCACCACCGGCCTCTGCCTGGGGTACTGGGCGATCCTGTCCGCGCTCTGCCTGCTGTTTCCCCGGGGCGTCTTCGGGCTCTTCACCGCGGACGAGGCCGTGCTCGCCATGGCGCCGGGGTATATGCCCATCCTCGCGGTGATGTTTCTGAGCTTCGCGACCATGTCCCCGCCCCTCGGCCTCATCAACGGCGTCGGGCATGTGAAGCTGAACTTCATCATCGCCCTGGCGGACGGCGTCGTCGCCCGAATCGGGCTGAGCCTGCTGCTCGCCGTGACCTTCGGCATGGGGCTGCACGGCTACTGGTGGGGCAGCGCCCTCGCGGGCTTCGTGTCCTCGATCTGGGCCTTCGGCTACTATTTCTCCGGCCGCTGGCAGACGAGGCAGGTCCTCGGCTGACCGAAAACCGAAAAAACGCCCGGGAAGGGGAGCGCGAACTCCCTTTCCCGGGCTTCGTTATGGGTGTTTTTACAGCGAGAACCGCGTGCCGGTGCGTCCGGCGATGCCGTCCCGGGCCTTCTCGAGCAGGGTGATGAGCGCCGTCCGGCCGGGCTTCGACCGGGCGAACCGCGCCGCCGCCTCCACCTTCGGCAGCATGGAGCCCGGGGCGAAATGTCCCTGCCGGATGTATTCCTCCGCCTCCGCCGGGGTCACGGCGTCGAGCCAGGTCTCGTTCGGCTTGCCGAAGTTCAGCGCGATGCGCTCCACTGAGCATGTCCGCGTCGAGCTGCTCCGCGAGGCACTCCGCGGCGTAGTCCTTGTCGATGACCGCCGGCACGCCCCGGAGGTGATAGTCGTCCTCCCAGACCACCGGGATGCCGCCGCCGCCCGCCGCAATGACGGCGTGCTTTCCGTCCAGCAGGGCGGTGATGGTCGCGATCTCGATGATCTCCTTCGGCTGGGGCGAAGCGACGACATGCCGCCAGCCCCGTCCGGCGTCCTCCATGACCTGCAGCCCCTCCTTGGCGGCGACGGCCCGGGCCTGGGCCTCCGTCATGAACGCGCCGATGGGCTTTGTGGGGTGCCGGAAGGCGGGATCCGCCGGGTCCACCGCCACCTGGGTCAGCACCGTCGCCACATGCACGGGCACGCCGCGGCGGTCCAGCGCCTCCCCAAGCTGGTTCTGCAGGTCGTAGCCGATGTACCCCTGGCTCATGGCGACGCACATGGACAGCGGCATCAGGTCGCTCCCCTCGTGGAGCCGGTGGTGCTCCGCGAAGGCCTCCTGGATCATGCCGACCTGCGGGCCGTTGCCGTGGGTGACGACCACCTCGTGTCCGTCCTGGATGAGGTCCGCAATAGCCTCCGCCGTGGTCCGGACGGCATCCATCTGCTGGGCCAGGTTTTTCCCCAGGGCGTTGCCGCCCAGGGCGACGACGATGCGCTTTCCCATACGTCTGACCTCCTGCCCTCCCGGGCCGTTT
>CAJOIG010000275.1 GCA_905234575.1 uncultured Oscillospiraceae bacterium | reverse complement strand
GGGCTGACCGGCACGGCGCTGGCGGCGGACGGAGCCACCCTCGCGGTCTCCTCCGCCGAGGCGGACCCCGGGGAGTCGGTCACGCTGACCCTCTCTCTGACAGACAATCCCGGCTATGCCGCGTTCAATTTCTCGGTGGATTATGACGAGACCCGCCTCGAAATGACGGACTTTAAGCTCATCTCCACCGGCGGAGCGCTGTCCATGGCGTCGGCCTCCACCCATGCAGCGACCTATGCCTCCCTGAACGAAAAGACCGGCGACGGCGCTCTGGCGAGCATGACCTTCCGCGTGCGGGACGACGCACCCGCCGGGGCTGCGTCTGTGACCCTGAAGGACATTGGATTCTTCCGGGCGGACGAGTCCCGGATCACCGTCACCACGACCGCCGGTTCAGTGGCCGTCGGCGGCGAGCTTCCGGCAGGGCCCAATGTAGCGGACGATCCCTCACAGCCGGACACCCCCGCGTTGCCGGACACCCCCGCGTTGCCGGATACCCCCGCGTTGCCGGATACCCCGGATGCCCCTGCGGAGGGGACTTCCGCGGATGCGGACGCGCCGACGGCTTCTGCGCCGACGCCCGAAAAGCTCCCTCCGGAGAGACCCGACGAGCCCGGCCTTCCTGTGACGGAGACGACGGCGGTGATCGATCCGGCGGCGCAGGCCCGGGAAGAGCTCGATCCGACCAGAACCATCGTATATGAGGTGGAGCGAGAGGAGGAAAGCTCCCCGTCCGCCGTCGGCCTGGAGACGGTCACGGTGCCTTACCCGGAGGGAAAGACCGGCGATGACCGATCTTATCGGGCGTATCTCGTCACCGAGGACGGCGGCCTGGAGGAGCTCACCGTTACCGAAACGGCGGCAGGTCTCTCGGTCCTCACGGATCCGGAGCTGCCCATCGCCGTGACCTGGGAGGAAAAGGAGACCGCGAGCTCTCCGACGCCTGCGGCGGCGTCCGAACCGACGCCCGAGGAGATCTCCGGCGAAGCACCGTCGGCCGCTCCGGTCCCGGATACCGCGCCCGAGCGGACTTCCGGCAGCGCCGCTGCGGCTGCGGCGATCGGCGCGGTGGCTGTTGCGGCGGTCGCGGTTGCTGTCGTGCTTCTGGCACGCAGGAAGCGCGGATGAACTGTCCCGGCGGACGGCGCTGTGCCGTCCGCCGGGACCTCTTTTCGGTTCACTCTGTGCTCTCCAGAAAGAGCGGCACGAGATCGGGATCAAACTGCGTCCCGCCGCTTTCCCCGATGATTTGACGGGCCTTCTCCCGGGAATAGGGCTTTTTGTAGACCCGCTCGGAGATCAGCGCGTCATAGACGTCGGCCAGAGCCATGATCCGGGCCTCAAGGGGAATCTCCTCGCCCTTCAGCCCGTCGGGATAGCCCGTTCCGTCGTATCGCTCGTGATGGTATTTGGCGATGTTGCGGGCGATCGTGAAGTATGCCTCGTCCTCCACGTCGCGCAGCGTTTTCTGGATGATCTCCGCGCCGTAGACGGTGTGCCGCTGCATGATCCGGAACTCCTCCTCGGTCAGACGGCCGGGCTTGTTCAGGATCGCGTCGGGGATGTGGATCTTTCCGATGTCGTGCATCGGCGCGGCCAGGATCACGTTGTTGTAAAACTCGTCCGTCAGTCCGGCATATCGCTCCTGCTGCTTCATGCGTCCGGTCAGAGCCCGGACGTGGTCCACCGTGCGGAGGATGTGTCCGCCGGTCTGCTCATCCCGCTCCTCCACGACCGTGGCCAGGGAGGAGATGACGCTCCGCTGAATCTTCTCCATGCGCTGCCCCTGGTAGATTTCGCGGATGTTTCGCACGCAGATGACCGAATAGAGGATCATGCCCACGACGCAGAACGTCGCGGCGTTCAGAACGTCCAGGGAAAACGCGTCCGGGGCCTTGAACCGGTGAGAGGCGAGCAGATACCCCGTGGTCTCGCTGAGCATGACCGCGTACATTCGGACGGGCCGGTCATCGATCGTCAGGGGGAGAAGGGCGATGAATACGATGATGCTGGTGGCCGGGATCGTGTAGTTGCTTTTCTGGGCGCTGAGGAAGCCGGCGTACAGGCAGACCATCAGCATTTCCGTATAGCACAGGATCCGTTCGGACGGTTCGTTCGGCTTTTTGCCGCCGATGAGATGGCTCAGAAGGTAGATGACGACGCTTCCGATCAGAAGAAACAGGTACGGCTGCCACACCGCGGCCCGGGTCAGCAGGTTGATGAGCAGGAACAGCCCGCCCATGCCCGCGGCCAGCAGGGAGGTGATCCGGAGGATGCGGGCGTTCCTGCCCCAAATCAGCGGCCGGATGGAATCGTATTCCTCTTTGGAGAGCGTGCAGTACAGGAGAAAGGATCGGATTCGGTCGTTCAACATAGGTCGGAGTTGGCCTTCGGGGGAGCGTGCGGCCTTTGCCGCGGCGGCGGGAGGGCCTCTCAGGCGTCCGCGGCGATCCTGCCGTCCCGGATCAGCCGGATCATGATGTCCGCGATCTCGGGGTCGAACTGCCGGCCCTTGTTCCTCTCGAACTCCTCGAGGATGCCTTCCTTCGAGAGCTTTTTCCGGTACACGCGGTTCGTGTTCATCGCGTCGAAGGAATCCGCCACGCAGATCATGCGCGCGATGAGGGGGATGTCCTCTCCGGCGCGGCCCTCGGGATAGCCCTTGCCGTCGTATCTCTCGTGATGATAAAGGGCGCCCTCGCCCACGTTTTTCAGGCTCTTGAAGCTGCTGAGGATCTCGCCGCCGCGCACGGTATGGGATTTTATGATCTCATACTCCTCGTCGGTCAGCTTGCCGGGCTTGCCGAGGATGCTGTCGGGTACGCCGATCTTGCCGCAGTCGTGGAGGAGCGCGACGTAATAGATGCGGTCCAGCTCCTCGCCGGAATAGCCCATCTCCCCGGCGATGCGTTTTGTGTATACCGCGACGCGCTTCGAATGTCCGTTTGTGTACGGGTCCTTTGCGTCGATGAAGCCGGTGAAGGTCTTGAGCGAATGCTGGCTCGGATCGAATTCCCGGAGGTCGGGCACGGTGTTGACGAGCTCTCCGCCGTTCACGTTCTGATGGATCTCGGAAAAGCCTCCTGGCTGAACGTCAGCGTGAACGTGAATTCCCGGACCTCGTCCTTTGTACCGTTCGATATGGTGAAGTCGTAGGTGTAGGCCTGATAGTTGTTTTCGGTAAGACCCTCGTCGTTGAAGTCGAAGATCTTGCCCCAGGTGCTGCTCCGGGGTATGGCCTTCACGGAGACCTCTCTCGACGACGCGGTATCCGCGGAAAACAGCTCCGCGCCCGAAAACGTCTCGTGATGCCGCAGACGGTTGTAGGCGCTGGTTTTGATCGCACTCAGAGCAAAGACGGACAGAATGACGATCCGAGTTACGGAATACGCCAGCACTGCTTTTTTCTTCGATCACGTTTCATGGTTTCGCTCCTGCTTCTGTAAAAAATCCGCTTGAAATGCGGTTATTTCTCCCGCATGGAATAGTCGGGGTCTTCCTCGATCATCCGGATCATCGCCTCCGCGAACCGGGGATCGAACTGAGTGCCGCTCCCGGCCCGGATCTCCTCGAGGACCCTGTCCTGGGGCATGATGTCGCGGTAGCTGCGCCGGCTCGTCATGGCGTCGTAGGCGTCGGCCACGGCGATGATCCGGGCCTCCTCCGGGATGGTCTCCCCGGCGATGCCGTCCGGGTAGCCCCCGCCGCCGTAGCGCTCGTGATGCCAGCGGGCGCCGGTGGCCAGTTTCGGCCGTTCCTTGATGCTCTCGAGGATGCCGCTGCCGATGACGGGGTGCTTTTTGATGAACTCAAATTCTTCCTTCGTGAGTCGGGACGGCTTGTTGATCACCTCGTCCGGCACGCCGATCTTGCCCACGTCATGCAGGAGCCCCATCATATAGATCTCGTCCTGCTCCTCCTTCGAGTGGCCGGTGCGGGCGGCGATCATTTTCGAATACTCGGCCACCCGGGAGGAATGGCCGTTCGTGTAGTTGTCCTTGGCGTCGATGGCCGCGGCCAGGGCGCCGACGACCTGGAGGTTCATCTCCTCCACCTTTTTTCCGTAGATCTGCTCGTTCTTGTACCCAATATAGTAAAAGAAGGAGATGAGGGAGAAGGTGATGATGGACACCATGATGTTGATGGCGAGCTGGGAGTAGGTATCCTCAAAGAGCTCCGCGTTCCTGAAAACGATCACCGCGTACCACTGCTCCATGACGGGACAGACGAACAGCGTGCAGTCCTCGCCGTCGATCCGGGCGGAGGTCCTTCCGCTTTTCGCGTTCCGTATGCTGTCCAGGAGCGACGGATCGTAGAGCTCGGCCAGGTTTTTCCCGTTGAAAGCACTTTCCCGATGGGAGATGATGAAGCCGTCGGAGTTGACCAGCATCCCGTATCCTTTTCCGGCGACATCCACCGCGCGGGTGACTTCGTCGATGTGGTTGACGATGACGTCGAGGGCGACCACGTTCGGGGACCCGTCCGCCCGGACGGGATCCGAGATGCTTTTGGCGATGGTGATGACGACCTGGCCTGTCTGGGCGTCCACATACGGCGAGACGATCGCGACGGCGCCGCCCGCGGCGGCGGCGGTCCTGTACCAGTCCCGTTCCGTCGCGTCATAGCCCTCGGGCGGCTCCCAGCCGAGGCCGTCCAGGTATTGACCGTTGATATAGGCGTATAGTCCGGTGAAGTTCTCGTCAAACTGCTGGGCCTGCCGGCTGGTCTGGTCCATGATGAACCGGGCGATCTCCTCCGGGGAACTGCCGTTTTCCTCCATGAGATCGACGCTGTCCGCGGCGACGCGCAGGGTGGTCACTGCCACCGTCAGGTAGTTCTCCAGCTCCGTGGCCGTCGTCTTGATGGCCTCCTCCCTGTACAGCGTCACGTTGTTGTAGATGACGGCAAAAACCATCAGCGCCAGGGTGACGCCGACCGTGAAAATGAGATTGAGCCGGCTGCGGTTCCCCTCGCTCATCCTCCGGCTCATGTCCATGATGCGGCGATAGTGCGAGGTCAGCACGTACAGCAGCGCCAGGATGAGAAGGATCAGAAGGGCGGAGAGCACAAAAAGATAAATGACGAGCCGGCTCTCGCTCCGGAAGAGACCGGGGCCGCCGGACAGCGAGTTTCGGATCCCGATGGCGATGAAGAACCCCGCGGCGCAGATCCCGATGATGACGATGGAGGCGATGGTCTGGATCAGCACCTGGAACCGCAGCTCGGAGGCGCTCTTTTCCGTCGTGTCGGGATCCGTCTGCGCGTAGTGCTTTTTGGCGGCGTATCCGAAAAAGACCACGATCAGCGAGCCGAGGACGGAGCAGTACAGATACGGATCGAGCAGCTCGCCGGGCCAGTCGAAGCAGGAGGCGGTCCACATCCCGTAGTTCAGGACTATGTAGATGAGGACCAGCAGAGAGAACAGAGGAATCCGGCCCCGGTTGTTTCGCCGTGTCCAATGGTACAGCAGATCCTGCAGGCAGACCACCATGGTCAGGGTGGTGATCCCCACCTCCCAGATGTTGTTCAGGATCCCGCCGTACCGGATGTACAGCAAAAACTGCGGGACATTGGTCAGAACGGGCAGGAGCATGAGGGGATGGAAAAACCGTTTTGCTCCCTCCTGCCGCATG
>CAJOIG010000274.1 GCA_905234575.1 uncultured Oscillospiraceae bacterium | reverse complement strand
CTGAGCTCAGAGACGCCTTTTGCCTCGGCGCTGGCGGTGAGTGTCACGCAGGTGAAGGATATCTTGGTCGGGGACAGGACCGTCGAAGCCGCCGAGACGGCCGTGGACAATTACGATACGACCGCTTCTGCCGGCGGGGCCAGCGGCGGCATGCGCCGGGGCAGCGGCGAGATGGGCGGCGGAAAGACCGCCCGCTGGGGCACCTATACCATCGAAGGGATCGAGGGGTTCCGATATTTTACCAATAATACCAGCTATGGCACCCCGGACGGCGCGCCCTTCCATAAGGACCACTGCTTCTCCGAGATCACGGGGGAGTATTCCGATATTGACGTCTCCTATGCGCTGTATGTACCGGAAAACTTTGACCCCGCCAATCGCTATGCCATGGTGACGGTGCAGAACCCGGCGGCCATGGAGGGCACCCATCCCATCGCCTCGGTGTTGGAGACCCGGGGGCCGGCGGTGTACGCGTCCGACTGGGCGCAGCAGTTCGTGCGGGAGCAGCACCCGGAGCTTTCCGGCCTCATCGTCGTGGTGCCCACGGTCACGGAACGGGTGAACGACAACGGCGGCACGCCGGGACAGTATGAGGCCATCCTCGCCCTCTGGGATTACATCATCGAGACCTATAACATCGACCCGGACTACATCTACGGCACCGGGCAGTCGGTGGGCGGCATGATCGTGGCCGAGACGAATCGGAACCGGGACAATTTCTTCGATGGGATCTGGCTCTTTGAGGATCAGTGGGGGCAGAATTACAGCAAGGATTCCGTATTCGCCCGGGGCATGATGAGCGACGGCTATGTCGAGACCGCCCAGAACACGACCCGACACTACTACCGCACGGACCCCGCGATCACCTGGGACTACTACCTTGATACGGACGGGAACCCGGTGTACGACGATTGGGACCCGTACAACTACCTCTATCTCATCTCGGACGACAACATCCTCATCACGAATCGCACGGAAAACCTCCTGTCGAACGACACCTGGCAGGAGCTGGCGTTCCTCTATCAGGACACCGTGGGCTTTGCGCTGAGCCATTTCCATGTGGACGCCAAAGCGCCCGTCACGGAACAGGTCGCGGCGATCCGTGCATTCCTGGAAAGCCCCGATATGTATAACGGACAGGCGATGGGCATCCGCTGGGTGTCCTTTGACGGCGGCTCCAACGGCTACTCCTGCCGGCGGACGGACGCTGGATACGAGTGGCTTTTGTCCCAGTCCGGGAAAACCCAGACCGCCCGGGCAAAGCTCGATATCAACAAGCCCTTCGCCCTGGCCGCGGAGCAGGATCTCTCCGCGGCACGAAAGGTCGAGGGCTATGTGGACGCCCGGACCGGCGGGCCCATCTTCTACAAGACGGCGAAGGCCGGCTCCGGCACGGGGCTTTACAACACCTGCCTGCTTCTGGTGGCAAACGGAGGGACGGCCAAGGCGGATGCCAATCCCGGCTGGCTGCCGGCGGGAACTGCCTATCCCCTGGCGCCGGGGCATATCATGGGCGTGACGCCGATCGTTGAGGGCGGCGTCCTGTCCGCCGTCGCCGTGGAGTACGATACCGACATGGACGGGCTCGTGATCGCCCTCGCGGGAGACGGGGTCGTGAACAGCCGTGGCGAGGTGTACGACGATTATCTCGTCACCATGCCGCCCTTCCTGCTCTATGACGGCGAAGGAGCCCAAATCGAGGCGGCGATCACGAACGCCTATGTGAGCGGCACGCCGCAGACGGTCCCCGGCACGACCCGGGGCGAAGGCGGCGGACGATACGTCATCCTGGAACTGGACACCGCTTATGCCGGAGGAGGATTCTTCCTCAAGCAGACCGCCGGGCTCCGCACGGAGCATGTCATCGACCGTCCGGCTGTACGCCGCGGAGTGATACAACCGAAAACAAAACGAGAGCCGATCCTGCGAGTGTGCATGGTCGGCTCTCGTTGTATATACAGGATTTACCCGGAAATCTGGCGGTATTCCGTGGGCGTGGCGCCCATGAGCTTGCGGAAATTCCGGGTGAAGGTGTCTGTGTTGCAGTAGCCCACGAGGTCGGAGATCTGATTGACCTTCAGCTTTGTGGTGGTGAGGAGCTTCGTCGCCCGCTCGATCCGCTGGACGTTCACGTACTCCGCGATGCCCATGCCCAGCTGCTTCTGGAACATGGGGATCAGCCGCTGGGGGATGGTGCCCACCGCCTCGGAGATCATGGTCACGTTCAGATTCTTGTCGTCCAGGTTCTCGCCGATGTAGACGCAGGCGTTGTCCACCTCCTTGAAGGAGACGGGAGCGGCGGACAGTGCGGCGTCCAGCTCGCCGAACACGAACTCCACATCGGCGTTCAGCTCCGATACGGAGGTGATCTCCCGGAACCGCTGGGCGTAGGCGTTCAGATCGAGTTCCACGTCCCGGATGGTGAGAACAGCCTCCGCCAGCGTCGCCTCGATGGAGCGCAGGCGGTTCATGGCCAGGTCGTAGTCCGGGTTGTTTGTGACATGCTCCTCCAGGATGGAGGCGACCATGGAGGGGACGGCGTCGTACTTCTTTGCCAGCAGGGTACTGGCCAGAGTCAGCTCCTGGCGGAAGAAATTGCCCGCAATAAAGCTGCCGCCGCTGCCCCGGAGGAGGTTTTCGCTCATGACCGGCGCGGCGCTGTTGATGCTCTGCGCGAAGGACTCCAGCTTCTGCGCCTGGGGC
>CAJOIG010000273.1 GCA_905234575.1 uncultured Oscillospiraceae bacterium | reverse complement strand
CGGCGGGACGGGAGGCGACGACCATGCTTGATACGCTGTCCATGTACTTTGCCTTCCCCTTCGTGCGGTACGCCCTCATCGTGGGGGTGCTCATCGCGCTGTGCTCGTCGCTGCTCGGCGTGACGCTGGTGCTCAAGCGCTTCTCCTTCATCGGGGACGGGCTCTCCCATGTGGCCTTCGGCGCCATCGCCATTGCCTCCGTGCTGAACCTGTCGAACAACATGCTCCTCGTGCTGCCCATCACGATCCTATGCGCCATCCTGCTGCTGCGGACGGGGCAGAGCGCCGTCATCCAGGGCGACGCGGCCGTGGCCATGATCTCCGTCGGCGCTCTCGCCGTCGGGTATCTGCTCATGAACCTCTTCTCCACCTCGGCGAACCTCTCGGGGGACGTGTGCTCCACGCTGTTCGGCTCCACCTCCATCCTCACGCTGACGAAGACGGAGGTCTGGCTCAGCGGCATCCTCTCCGTGATCGTCGTGGCGGTGTTCGTGCTGTTCTACAACAAGATCTTCGCCGTCACCTTCGACGAGGCGTTCGCCAAGGCCGCCGGCACGCCGGTGTCCGTCTATAACCTCCTCATCGCCGTCATCATCGCCGTCATCATCGTGCTCGCGATGAATCTCGTCGGCTCCCTGCTCATCTCGGCCCTCGTGATCTTCCCGGCGCTCTCCGCCATGCGGGTGTACAAGAGCTTCCGCGCCGTGACGGTCTGCTCCGCGGTCCTGTCCGTGGTCTGCGCGCTGCTGGGAATCCTCGTCTCCATCCTCGCGGGCACGCCGGTTGGCTCCACCATCGTCGCCGTCGACATCGCGGCCTTCGGCCTTTTCGCCCTGCTCGGACGCTTTTCCCGGCAATAACACCCGCCCCGCCCGAATATTCCCGCCTCCATCCGTGTACACTAGGAGCAGTAACACGATGGAGGTCTTTTTTATGAAGAAACTGCGCGGGGCGCTCGCCCTGCTGCTGTGTCTGGCCGCTCTGCCCTCGGCCGCGCTGGCCTGGGGCGGCGAGGGTCCGACCGGCGAAAACACCGCGCCCGTCGCGGAAAACCAGGAGCTCACCACCTATCGTGGCGTGTCCGTCGGCGGATGCCTGCGGGCCTTCGACGCGGACGGCGACGACGTGAGCTTCGAGATCGTCACGGAGCCCATGAAGGGCGAGGTCGAGCTCTCGCCCGACGGGACCTTCGTCTACACCCCCGCCGCCGGCAAGCGCGGCCGGGACTACTTCGGCTTCCGGGCCGTGGACAGCGAGGGGAACGCCTCCCAGGAGGGCACGGTCATCATCCGGCTCCAGAAGCAGAAGACCCGCCTCACCTACGCGGACATGGCGGGGGACCCGAACGAATACGCCGCCGTCATGCTGACGGAGCGGGGCGTCTTCACCGGGGCGACCCTTGGCGCGGACGCGGTCTTTGACCCGGAGGCCACGGTATCCCGGGGCGAGTTCCTCGTCCTGTGCATGAACGCCGCGGGCAGCGAGGTCCTCGGCGGCGTGCAGTCCACGGGCTTTGCGGACGACGCCGCCATCCCCGGCTGGCAGAAGCCCTACGTCGCCACCGCGCTCATGAACGGCTTCGTTTCCGGGGAGCTCTCGGAGGACGGTGCTCCGGTGTTCCGCCCGAACGACCCCGTCTCCCTGCGGGACGCCTGCGTCCTGCTGAACGCGGTCCTCGGCGTGACGGATGTGGTGAGCGCCGGGAGCTTCGGGGAGGACGGCGCCGAAGAACCCGCGGCCCAGGCTGTGGCGAATCTTGACGCCGCCGGGGTCATGCTCTCCCGCTGGGAGGGGCTGGACGGCTCCGTGACACGCGCCCAGGCGGCGGAGCTTCTCGGCAACGCGATGGAACTCCTCTCCCGGCGATAAAGCGAAACAAGGCAGGGGCCGCTGGACGCCCTTGCCTTTTCGCCGTTTCTATGCTACATTGGTATTATGTAAATCACATAGGAGGAGAGTCTATGAAAAAGCTGCTATCTCTCGCGCTGACGCTGGCCCTGCTGCTGAGCCTCGGC
>CAJOIG010000272.1 GCA_905234575.1 uncultured Oscillospiraceae bacterium | reverse complement strand
CCCGACAAACAGCAGCATGGCCTGTTTCATAGAGGCCAGCTCCTCCCGCCAGCTCTGTAGCCAGTTATACAGGATCATATCCCCGCGCATCGCGATCCGCTCCAAGCGGGATTGCAGGGCCTGCTCCGTTTCATCATCTAAGTCCCCGGTCAGGGATATATCCACGCTGCGGATCTGGGTCATGTCAAGACCCAGCGCCGCCGCGCCCTTTTCTGTGGTAATGAAGCTGACCTCCCCATCCACAATAGGCTTGCCCTCCAGCACCGCGCCGATGGTGACCGCGGCGTCATGCCGCTCCATCCGAGCATAATCGGCCCGCCAGCCGTCGTAGTCGTCCGGTGTGTCACCGGGTACGCCGTTCAAAAGCTGGGTGAGGGACAAGGCCTGTCCGGCATGGAAGTAGTCGTTATGCAGCTCGTCCACAGGCACTTCCTTGGTAAAGCCTTCCAGGGTCGTTGCGATATAGCCCGCGTCGTCGAGATCATAAATATAGATCGTGGGTGCGTACACCAGCACCTGCTCTCCGGCGTCGATGGCGGCAAGATCGACCTTGCCCTCCGCGATGCAGTCCGTCCAGTCCACATCCTCCAGATCGGTCACATAGAGTGTGAAGGGGACGGGCTTTCCGCTGAGATCCTGCGCGTCCATGGCGGACTTCATCTGCGTATAGAGCTGGAAGTCGTACCACGCCTGCTCCCCTGCGGGGTCATGCGCGTCCTCGGCGGGCTTCGGCGGCTCCGGGTCGTCCTCGTCAAGCTCCAGATAGCCGAGACCATACAAGCTGCTGAATATGTGATAGCTGATCCTGCTGCCCTCTCCATCATACGCCCGCCGCTGCGCCTGGGCATTGAAATACGTCGGCAGTTCTCCATCGAACATGAGGTTCACGGTTGTCTCGGCATTGAACGCGACATGCTCCACCTGGGAAATGCTTCGGATCTGCCCGATGTCCTGGGCTGTCAGGGTCGATTGGGGCTTCGTGACGGAGAAGTCGTAATACGGCGTGGCGGCGATTTCCGTGTACAGACTAAAGGCGATGGGGTGGCTTCTTGCCAGCTCCGATACCGCGTCATAGCTCATCTCGCCCACAAAGGCGGTGCAAAGGAGCGTCGCCATCACCATCAGCGCCGCGCCCAGCTGCCGCCAGGGGTGGATGCGAAGCTGCCGCCCGGCGATCAGCTCCGTGGCACGAAACTCTGTCCTGCTGCGGAGTTTTCCCGCCTTTCGCAGCAACGCCGTGTCCCGCAGGACGCCCATGGGCATCTGCCGGGAGGCGCGGCGCAGCGGCAGGGCCGAGGAGACGAAAATGCAGAAGGCGGAGATCCCCAGCACGGGCAGGAGCAGCCACGCCTTTACGGAGAACACCATGTTTTCCGGGGACAGGCGGCACAGGACCCACGCGGAAAAAACGCCCAGTGCAAGGCCAACGGGCAGCGCGACAAGACTGAGAATCCATGCGTCCTGGCCGAAGATGCGGCGTATCTGCCTCCGGGTCGCGCCAACGGCCCGAAGCATCCCGATCTCCTCGGTCTTGGCCGCGAGAACGCCCTCCATGGCAGAGGAGATGCCGATGGACACTGCTAGCAGCAGGGACAGGCCCAGAGTCCAGAGAAAAGCAGTCTGCTCCAGATAGCGGGCGGCGTCATAGCCGTCGGGTTCAGTGTAGCCCAGGATGCGGCCCTCCGCGCGGCTGGCGGGGAAAAGGTGCGTGTCCACCAGGGAGTGATAGTTCTGCGCCCGGCTGTAGTTCGTGAGCGGCCCGTAGGTCATGACCCGGTGGATCACCGTGCGGCCCGTTGCAAAACCGGGCTCGTCGGCGGAGATCAGACCGGACGGCCAGCAGAAGAGTCCGCCGGAGGACCAATAGACGTCGCTCAGGTCCATATTGCCGGACTGCTCCCGCAGGATGCCCACGATGGTGAAGGTGCGTTCCTCCTCGACGCCGTCCACCGGCGTCAGCGTCCAGGTGACGGTATCGCCCACGTCCGCCTCTGAGCGCAGCTTCTCTAGGGCGCTCTGCTCCACGGCGATCTCACCTGGCGCTTCCGGCAAAC
The DNA here is from genome assembly GCA_905234575.1 of uncultured Oscillospiraceae bacterium. Classification (GTDB taxonomy): domain Bacteria; phylum Bacillota; class Clostridia; order Oscillospirales; family Oscillospiraceae; genus CAJOIG01. Next base: position 795 of record CAJOIG010000272.1, on the reverse strand, counting down.
GCCCTTCTGTGCAGGAGCGGGAGAGCATGGAGTCGCCCGCCTCGTCCATGTAGCCGAGCCAAACGACGCTGTCCTTGACCGAGGCCGTGACATAAACACGCCCGATTTCATCGAACAGGCCGCTGTCCCGCAGGGTCTCGTCCGTCACATCGGGCTCGTCGTATAGAACGCAATCCGTATAGCCGATCTTCTGGACGACTTCCCGCTGCATGGCGGCGACGATCCCGTAGGCGCCGAGGGTAACGAAAGTTGCAAGAAACACCGCCAGAAGAATACCAGCGGCAAGACTCATGTATGTCTTTCGGTTGGCCCGGATGCTGGCTGAGGATATATGACTGATCGTCAGGCGCTTCATACCGGCCTCACCCCGCTGTCCTCCACCACATGCCCGTCCTCCAGGCGGACGATGCGGTCGGCCTGCTCCGCCACACCCAGGTCATGGGTAACCATGATGAGGGTGATGCCCAGCTCCTGGCCAACGGTGCGCATGAGGCTCAAAACCTCCCGCCCGGTCTTTCCGTCGAGATTGCCCGTCGGCTCGTCCGCGAACAGAATGGCGGGCTTGTTCGCCAGCGCCCGGGCAATGCAAACTCGCTGCTGCTGACCGCCGCTCATGGCGCCGGGCAGGTGAGAAAGTCGATCCTCGATGCCCAAAAGCTCGATGAGATGGTCGATGTGCTTCTCGTCCGGTTTGCGTCCGTCCAGCATCACGGGCAGCAGGATGTTCTCCTGGGCCGTCAGCTCCCGGACCAGGTTGTAGCTCTGGAACACGAAGCCGAAGCGCCGGCGCCGCAG
>CAJOIG010000271.1 GCA_905234575.1 uncultured Oscillospiraceae bacterium | reverse complement strand
CGGCCTGACCGGCGCTCCCAAGGAAGGCGAGACCTGCGACCCCAACGTCGTTGACGCGGGCGGCAAGGCCTCCATGCTCCGCACGGGCGGCGCCTGCTTTGACAGCTTCCGCTCCTTCGGCTTCATCCGCGGCGGTCACATCGACTGCACCGTCCTCGGCGCGTACGAGGTCGACGCGGAGGGCAACCTGGCGAACTGGATGATCCCCGGCCAGACCGCGGCCGGCATGGGCGGCGCGATGGACCTCGTGACCGGCTCCAAGATCACCGTCGTCATGACCACCCAGACCGACAAGAAGGGCAACCCCAAGATCGTGCAGAAGACCAATATGCCCCTCACCGGCTATCACTGCATCGACTATATCGTCACCGAGATGGGCTGCTTCCATGTCGTTCCCGAGGGCCTGAAGCTCTTCGAGGTCGCCCCTGGCGTCACCCCGGAGGAGGTCCAGGCCAAGACCGGCGCGAAGCTCATCATCCCCGAGAACGTGGGCTGCATGGTCAAGGAGTAATCCCTCTCCACGGACAACCGAATCCACAAACGGCAGAGTCTTCGGACCCTGCCGTTTTTTGCGGCCGGAGGGCCTTCGCTGCCATCCGCTTGCTTTTTCTTCCAAACGGCAGTAAAATAGCCCTGGTGATGTTATGAAAGATCTTTTGCTGATCGTCAATCCGAACGCCGGACGCAGCGGCTACCGCGACTGCCTGAGCGATGTGGTATATACGCTGCACAAATGCGGCTGGCGGACCATGGTCCGGTTCACGAACGCCCGGGGCGACGCGCCGCGCATCGCCGCGGAGGAGGGAGTCCGCTATCCCCGCGTCGTCTGCATGGGCGGCGACGGGACCCTCAGCGAGACCGTCACGGGCCTCATGCGCCTGCCGGAGGCCGACCGTCCCGAGCTGGGCTATATTCCCATGGGCACCTCGAACGACAGCGCGACGACTCTCGGCCTGAGCCGCGATCCCCTGCTCGCCGCGTACACGACGGGCACCGGCCGCCCGATCCCGCTGGACATCGGGCGGTTCCGGGAGGACCAGTTTTTCGCCTATGTCGCGGCGTTCGGCGCGTTCACCGAGGTGAGTTACGAGACGCCGCAGGACCAGAAGAACACCTTCGGCTGGCTCGCCTACGCCGCGGAGGCCATGAACCGCCTGCCGCGGCTGACCCACCGCTGGTGCCGGATCGAGTATGACGGCGGCACCGTGGAGGGGGATTTCATCTTCTGCGCGGTGACGAACGCCCGGCGGGTGGCGGGCTTCATCCACCTGGACGACGCCGCGGGCGTGTCGCTGAGCGACGGCCTGTTCGAGGTGGTCCTCATCCGCACGCCGGATTCGCTCCTGCAGGTCGGGCCGATCATGTCGGATGTCCTGGCAAACTCCTTCACCAGCGAGTATGCCATGCTGCTGCACAGCAAGCGCGTGAAGGTCAGCTTCCGCGAGCCGACGGCCTGGACCCTGGACGGGGAGGGCGGCGGCGCCTACGCGGAGATCGTGTGCGAGAACATCCCCCATGCCGTGCGGATGATCGTGAACGATATGGGATGAATGAAAAAGGCCGGAGCGCGACGCTCCGGTCTTTTCATGTCTCCATCTGCTTGCCGAGAAACCCCGCTACCATGGTCGCGAGCTTGAGCTCGGCGTCCCCCGGACGGGTCCCATCGGCGCGGTCGAACAGCACCACGCAGCCGAGCACGTCCCCCTCCGAGAGGATGGGCACGGCGATGGAGGCCGTCGGGGAGCTCTCGAGCTCCGTCACCGGCAGGCGGTGTCCGCTTTCCGCGCGGACGGCCCGGCGCGCCTCCATGACCCCGGCGAGCTCGGCGCTGATGTGCCGGTCCAGGATGTCCTTCCGTCCCGGACCCGCGGCGGCGATGACGCCGTCCCGGTCGCACACGGCGGCGGGGAATTCGGCGGTGCGGTGCATGGATTCGCAGATCTGCGCGGCAAAGCTGCTCAGCTCCCCCATGGGGGAGTATTTTTTGAAAATGACCTCCCCGTCCTTTTCTGTGTAGATCTCCAGCGGGTCACC
>CAJOIG010000270.1 GCA_905234575.1 uncultured Oscillospiraceae bacterium | reverse complement strand
GCCTCATTTTTCAACAATCGGGTGCTTCTTGAGGCTATTCTTGGCATGGCACATATAAATCAGGAGCTGTAGCATCACTTTCGTTTTGCTACAGCTCCTCGTTCTTTGGGGAGAGGGGGTCAGTCCGCGAACTGGCCGTTGTAGGTGACGAGGGAGGCGGAGGTCACGCCGTTGAGCTCGAACAGCGGGGTGACGAAGGTCGTGTCCCCGTCCTTGAGGGTGACCTCGACGGAGAGCTCGATGCCCGCGGGGGTGACGGTCTTGGCCTTCACGGAGGAGCGGGCGACGCTCTTGTCGATGGCGGCGAGGGCGGCCTTTTCGGAATCGCCGTCCGCACAGTTCACGACGAGGATGTAGGGATGGACGCCGATCTTCCGGCGGGCGAAGACGATGAGGATGAGCCCGATGATGATGCTGCCGATCACGGCGAGGGGGAACATGCCCGCGCCGATGACGATGCCGGCGGCCAGCGCCCAGAACAGGAACACGATCTCAAAGGGCTCCTTGATGGCGGCGCGGAAGCGGACGATGGACAGCGCGCCGACCATGCCGAGGGACAGGACCACGTTCGAGGTGACGGCGAGGATGACGAGGGTCGTGACCATGGTCAGGCCGATGAGGGTGATCCCGAACCCGGCGGAGTACATGACGCCCTGGAAGGTGCGCTTGTAGATGAAGAAGATGAACGCGCCCAGCACGCAGGCAAAGACCATCGCGAGGATCACGTCCATGACGGAGACTTCCGTCACGTTCTGCAGAAAGCTGGATTTGAATACGTCGTTGAAGGTCATGATACTTTCTCCTTGATAATCTTAAATATCGTATTGCCGGCAGGCGGCGTATTTGGAAAAGGCGCGGGCGCGCGGGGTGCCCTCCTGGAGGGCCATGCGGATGATGTCGGGCAGGAAGGCGTCGTACTTGACCTCCAGCAGGACCCGGTCCGGATGGACCGGAACGAGGAGCGTGTCGCCGGAGAGTATATCACGCTGGCAGACGCCGCTGCGGATGTCGTAGTCGAAGGTGACGCGGACGTTGCCGGGGGCGTAGATGTAGGGCTCGCGGCGGTAGGCCACGATGGTCTTGGGGCGGATCAGCTCTGTCCGCATCCGGCAGTAGAGCTCCTGCATGAGCGGCCGACCGTCGTCCATCATCCAAGTGAGGTCGCCGTCGAGCATGCGCTGCAGCTCCGCCGGTGTCATGGAGCAGGAATACTTTTTTCCGAGTCCGCGGACCTTGATCTTCTTTTCGAGGTGCAGCGTGCCGGGGTTGCCGTTGTACATGCGGATGCGGAATTTCTCCCGCCGGGACACGCCGCTGTAGTTCTGCAGCAGCGCGGTGTCGGCCAGATCGTCAAAGTATAGGCTCTGGATGTGGTAGGTGCCGTCCGGTCCCGCGTGGGGGTCGGGGCGCATCACCGTCCGGCAGCGGGCGTGGATGGCGGCGTATTCCCCGCGGGCCAGCTCGTATTTCAGCTCCTGCCGGAGCATTTCGTGGGGTGAAGAAGTTTTCATGTCGGTGGATTTCCCCCTTCCATTTCGGGGAATGTGTGGTATACTGTTATTACGGTAGATTAATGAAGTGTTAGTAAAACCAATCATAACACATCCTGCCGGAAAAATGAATTGCAAAATCCCGGAAAAATCAAAATATACATTTTGTACAAAAATCGACGAGAAATTCGCTGTTTCTTACAAATAATGATGCGAGGTTCGAAGCTATGAAGAGAGTCCTTACCGTCGTCCTGGTCTTTGCCGTCGTGCTGGCGGTCCTTCTCGGCGCTTCGGCGCTGTGGGAGCGCCTGCGTCCCGCCCGGGAGGAGGCTGTCGAGGAGCCGGCCGGGGAGCGCAAGACCGTCTCGAACGTCATGGACGCCGCGGGCGCGACCGTGATCACCCTGGCCCAGGGCGGGTCCAAGGTGTCCGGTTTCGGCGCGGAGGCCGCGGGCGACCGGGTGACCATCGCCTATCCCGGCACCTACCGGGTGGAGGGCGCTCTCGAAGACGGACAGATCGTCGTGGATCTGGGGGACTTCTCCGGCGCGGC
>CAJOIG010000269.1 GCA_905234575.1 uncultured Oscillospiraceae bacterium | reverse complement strand
CAGCCGTCCATGATGCAAAGGACCGTGGTCTTCTTAGGCATCTTCGTTCCCCGCCTTCACGATCACGGCAAAGTCCGCGGGCTTCAGGCTCGCGCCGCCGATGAGGCCGCCGTCGATGTCGAGCTGACCAAGGAGCTCCGCGGCGTTCTTTGCGTTCATACTGCCGCCGTAGAGGATGCTGACGGCCTTGGAGGTCTCCCAGTCGTAGATCTTCTCCGCGAGATACTCGCGGATAAAGCCGCAGACCTCCTGGGCCTGCTCCGCGGTGGCGGTCCGGCCCGTGCCGATGGCCCAGATGGGCTCATAGGCGATCACGACGGCTTTGGCCTGCTCCGGGCGGATGCCCTCGAAGGCGGCCTTGACCTGGCTGGACACGACGTGGAGGGTCTCCCCCGCGTCCCGCTGCTCCAGGCTCTCGCCCACGCAGAGGATGGGGGTGATGCCCGCGCCCAGGAGGGCTTTCAGCTTCGCGTTCACGAGCTCATCGCTCTCCGCGTGGTAGGCGCGGCGCTCGGAGTGGCCGATAATGCAGTATTCCGTGCCGAGGTCCTGCAGCATGGCGGCGGAGACCTCGCCGGTGTAAGCGCCCTTATCGTGGGCGGAGACGTCCTGCGCGCCGACCCGCACGACGGTGCCGCCGGCGGCGGCCTTCATGGCGGGGATCAGGGGGAACGGGACGCAGAGCACGACCTCCTCCCCCGCGCCGCAGCGCAGGGCGGGGACGAGCTCGTCCAGGAAGGCGGGCACGCCGGAGGCGAGCTGGTTCATCTTCCAGTTGCCCGCGATGATGGTCTTTCTGTGCTTCTTATCCATGTGCGTCTCCCCTCAGGCGTCCTGCAGGCAGACGACGCCGGGAAGCTGCTTGCCCTCGAGGAACTCCAGGGAAGCGCCGCCGCCGGTGGAGATGTGGGTGATCTTGTCGGCAAAGCCGAGCTGCTCCACGGCCGCCGCGGAGTCGCCGCCGCCGACGATGCTCACGGCGCCGGAGGCCGCCACCGCGCGGGCCACGGCCCGGGTGCCCTCGGCGAAGCGGTCGAACTCGAACACGCCCATGGGGCCGTTCCAGACGACGGTGCCGGCGCCGGCGATGGCGTTTTCATACAGGGCGATGGTCTTCTCGCCGATGTCGAGGCCCATCCAGTCCGCGGGGATGGCGTCGATGGCGACGGTCTTCGCCTCGGTATCCGCCGCGAACTCCTTGCCGACGACGGTGTCGACGGGCAGCAGGAACTCCACGCCGTTTGCCTTCGCGCGCTCAATCATCTCCTTCGCGAAGTCGACCTTGTCGGCCTCGAGGAGGCTCTTGCCGACCTCATAGCCCTGGGCCTTGGCGAAGGTGTAGGCCATGCCGCCGCCGATGATGATCTTGTCCACCTTGGTCAGCAGGTTCTCGATGACGGCGATCTTGTCGGAGACCTTGGCGCCGCCGAGGATGGCGACAAAGGGACGGGCGGGGTCCTCAAGAGCCTTGCCCATGATGTCGAGCTCCTTGCCGATGAGGAAGCCGGAGACGGCGGGCAGATAGGCTGCGACGCCGGCCGTGGAGGCGTGGGCGCGGTGGACGGTGCCAAACGCGTCGGAGACGTACAGATCCGCCATATCCGCGAGCTCCTTGGCAAACTCCGGGTCGTTCTTCTCCTCGCGCTTGTCGAAGCGGAGGTTCTCGAGCAGGATGATCTCGCCGGGCTTCACGGCGGCCGCCTTGGCGTGGGCGTCCTCGCCGATGATGTCCTTGCAGAAGGTGACGGGCTTGCCGAGAAGCTCGGAAAGGCGGACCGCCACGGGGGCCAGGGTCAGGGATTCCTTCCACTCGCCCTTGGGCTTGCCCAGGTGGGAGCAGGCGATGACGGCGGCGCCGTTGTCCAGCAGGTACTGGATGGTCGGCAGCGCCGCGCGGATGCGCTTGTCGTCGGTGATCGCGCCGGTGGCCTTGTCCTGGGGGACGTTGAAGTCGCAGCGAAGAAGGACCTTCTTGCCCTTCACGTCGACCTGGGTGACGTTTTTCTTGTTGTAGCTCATGATATTTCCTCCTACAAAGGTGTTTTTGTTTTTTATTCTT
>CAJOIG010000268.1 GCA_905234575.1 uncultured Oscillospiraceae bacterium | reverse complement strand
AGTGGACACTAGAACCTGAATCTAGCGAGTCTGCCAATTCCACCACTCGCGCATATCCGGGCGCCGATTTCTCAGCGCCCGATAATGGTATCATAGAACACGGGAAAAGTCAACTGTTTTCTTTTCAACTTTTGCCGGAGTCCGGCGGGATCGTTTTTCGGAGGATCCCCTTATCAAAGCTGCGGACCGGCGGCCACCAGATCCTTGCCGCCCTCGATGCCTTCGTACTTGTGGAAGTTGCGGATGAACCGGCCGGCCAGGTCCTTCGCCTTCTCCTCCCACGCGGAGGGGTCGGCGTAGGTGTCGCGGGGGTCCAGGATCTCCGTGGCGACGCCCTCGAGGACCGTGGGGACCTCGAAGTTGAAGTACGGGATCTTCTTGGTGGGGGCGTTGTTGATGGCGCCGCCCAGGATCGCGTCGATGATGCCGCGGGTATCCTTGATGGAAATGCGCTTGCCCGTGCCGTTCCAGCCGGTGTTCACAAGATACGCCTTGGCGCCGCTCATCTCCATCTTCCGCACCAGCTCGTAGGCGTACTTCGTGGGGGGCAGCTCCAGGAACGCCTGACCGAAGCAGGCGGAGAAGGTGGGCGTGGGCTCCGTGATGCCGCGCTCCGTGCCGGCGAGCTTTGCCGTGAAGCCGGAGAGGAAGTAATACTTGGTCTGCTCCGGGGTCAGGATGGACACCGGCGGGAGCACGCCGAAGGCGTCGGCCGAGAGGAAGATGACGTTCTTGGCCGCGGGAGCCGCGGAGACCGGGCGCACGATGTTCTTGATATGGTCGATGGGATAGGACACGCGGGTGTTCTCCGTGACGCTCTTGTCCGCAAAGTCGATCTTCCCGGCCTCGTCCACCGTGACGTTCTCCAAAAGGGCGTTGCGGCGGATGGCGTTATAGATGTCCGGCTCCGCGTCCTTATCGAGATTGATGACCTTGGCGTAGCAGCCGCCCTCCAGGTTGAACACGCCGTGATCGTCCCAGCCGTGCTCGTCGTCGCCGATCAGAAGGCGCTTCGGATCCGTGGAGAGGGTGGTCTTGCCGGTGCCGGAGAGGCCGAAGAAGATGGCGGTGTTCTGCCCGTCCATATCGGTATTGGCGGAGCAGTGCATGGAGGCGATGCCCTTCAGCGGCAGGTAGTAGTTCATCATGGAGAACATGCCCTTCTTCATCTCGCCGCCGTACCAGGTGTTAAGGATGACCTGCTCGTGGCTCGTGATGTTGAACACCACGGCGGTGTCGGAGTTCAGGCCAAGCTCCTTGTAGTTCTCCACCTTGGCCTTGGAGGCGGTGTAAACCAGGAAGTCGGGCTGGAAGTCCTTCTCCTCCTCGGGCGTGGGCTTGATGAACATGTTGCGGACGAAATGGGCCTGCCAGGCCACCTCCATGATGAAGCGGACGCCCATGCGCGTATCGGCGTTGGTGCCGCAGTAGCCGTCCACCACATAGAGCTTCTTGCCGGAGAGCTCCCGGAGGGCCAGGTCCTTCACGGCCTTCCAGGTCTCCTCGGAGGCGGGATGGTTGTCGTTGGGATAGGCGTCCGAGGTCCACCACACGGTGTCGCGGGAGTTCTCGTCCATGACGATGAACTTATCCTTGGGGGAGCGCCCCGTGTAGATGCCCGTCATGACGTTGACGGCATCCAGCTCCGTCAGCTGGCCCTTCTCATAGCCGGTCAGGGACGGATCCATCTCCGCGTCGAAGAGAGTCTCATAGGAGGGGTTGTAAATGATCTCCTGTACGTCGGTGATTCCATACTGCTTCAGATCGATATTCGCCATGTTCACATACCTGCTTTCTGAAAGAATTTCATGAATGGATAGGGTAGAAAACGCGGAAAACTTATGGGTCGGACCCATGGGTTTTTATGTCATGACCGCCTCGGTCAGCGCGGCGAAATCCGCAAGGCTCAGGGCCTCGCCCCGGACGGTCTCGGAAAAGCCGCAGGCGGCGATCGCGGCCCGGGCGCGTTCCTTGCCGCAGACGCCGTCCAGCGCGTTCACCAGCGTCTTGCGGCGCTGATTGAAGGCCGCGCGGACGACCCGGAACAGGGCCTTCTCGTCCGCGTCG
>CAJOIG010000267.1 GCA_905234575.1 uncultured Oscillospiraceae bacterium | reverse complement strand
GGCTGCCTGTCAGAAAATAGGTGCTCAGATGCCGAACATCCAATATGATATCGTCCATAACAGTTACCGCCTTCGGTTCAGTTCTTGTTGGGCGATGTGCCCGCCGCGGGGCGGGCACATCGTATCATGCGTTTCGGATCACTCATTGACCCACAGGCGGGCCAGGATCGTCTTCGTGAAGTGGCTGCCGCTCATGAACTCACCGTTCTGATTGCCGCCGATGCGTGTGGAGTAATACTCCGGCGTGGTGGCGGCGCCGCTCAGGGCGATGACCGTGTGCTGGCTGACGAAATGGAGGTCGGCCGCCTTGGCCGCCGCCGCCTGCTCGGAGGGCGAGGACGCGTCGCGGGTGGCGAGGAGCAGATCGTCGAATTCATAGTCGTCCGCGAAGGAGCAGTAAGCAAAGCCCGTGGTGGCGTAGGACTGGAAGGAGAAGCCGGCGTCCGTGGAGCCGCCGATCATGAAGTTGAACTGGCGGGGATCGTCCCGGCTGCCCTGGACCTCGCGGCCCGCGGACATATCGGAGAGGACCTCGATATCCATGGTGATGCCCACATCGGCAAGGTAGCCCTTCGCGAGCTGGAACAGCTCCATATCCGCCGAGGGATCGAGGGCGACCGTGAAGGAGAAACCGTCGGGATAGCCCGCCTCGGCCAGAAGGGCCCTGGCTCCCTCGGGGTCGTAGGTGTACTCGTCGAGAAGCTCGGGCGTCCATTCATCGGTGGCGCACCAGGTCACCAGAGAGTTGTCCCACAGAGAGGGCAGGATCAGCTCCTCCTGGCCGAAGTGGTACTGGGAGACCTCCTGCATGTTGATGGCCTTCTGCATGGCGATGCGGACACGGATATCATTGAACGGCTCCTGGTTGCACTTGAGGCCGAGGCCCTGTGCCATGCCGGGATAATCGAACTCCACGACGGAGGCGCGCGCCTTGAGCTGCTCTGTCTCGCCGTCGGACAGATTTGCGGACTGGCCGATGTAATCGAGGTTGCCCGCAAAGAAGCTGGAGAGGATCGTGGTGGTGTCGCCGAATTTCTGCAGAGTGATCTTGTCGAGATACGGCAGCTTGTTCTCGGGATGCCGCTCATCATAGTCGTAGTAGTTTTCGTTGCGCTCAAAGGTGAAGTGGTTGTCCGCCACATACTCCGTCAGGATATACGGGCCGGTGCCGCAGGCATAGTGCCAGTCGAGCTTCTGCTCCTCGGTCAGCGTATCCCATTCGGGCCCGGTGATGTTCACCTGGGCGATGATGAACTCGGAAAGCTTTGTCTCCGAAGCGGACGCCATGTGGAAAACGAGCGTATAGTCATCGATGACCTCGATGAGATCACGGTCGGGCGCGGGGGCCGGCTCGACCTCCCCGTCCTCGGATGCCTCGCCGGAGGGCTCGCCGGAGCCTTTGTAGTTGGGATCGAGCAGAGACAGGTTGCGGGTACGCCAGTCGGCGTCCAGCACCACATAGTTCGTCTCGTCGAAACCGGAGCCGGTGCCCAGAACCCGGTCATAGGAGTACTTGACGTCGGACGCAGTCAGGTTGCGGGCGTGGAAGATGTCATACTCCGGGGCCTTCTCCTGGAAATAGATGTCGTCCCGGATGGTGACGGTGAAATCGCAGGTTTCGGGATCCCAGGTCCACTCCTTGGCGATCTGACCGTCGGCGGAGTCCAGGGTATAGGTGTTGCTCTGGAAGCTGAACTGCGTGGGATCGTCGATCCCCCAATCCATGCCAAACAGATTTTCCAGCCACAGGCTGTAGACATACTGCTCGCCCATGGCGGGGTCGAACACAGTGTTAAAGCCGTCGAAATAGAACGTGGCCTCGCCGCCGTACTGCGGCTCGCCGGGCTCGGCCGCCACGGTGTCCGCTGCCGGGGCGTTCTCGGCCGCAGGGGCCGCCGCGCCGCTGTTTTCCGCCGCGGGAGCGGTCGTGGTGTCTCCTCCGCCGCAGCCGGTCAGGACGAGCGTCATGACCATCATCAGCGCAAGGATCAAACGTTTCATTTTGGTACCTCCAAGTTTATATTTTGCAGTCCTGTCTGTTCCTATAATATCATCTGCCCCAGTGTTACATCAAGAAACGAATATGATATTTGCGCCCCAGTTTCTGCCGTTTTAAGACCGGATCAGTTTACGCCTATATTGACATACATCGAACGGATTTGTTATTCTCGGCTTTTTCAGATGTATAGAGCAGCATCATGCTTCTCCTTTGATATGGCTCCGACCGCCGTGGAAACGGCGGTCGGAGTATTTGTAACTCGATGGATCAATCGTTCACCCACAGGCGGGCCAGGATCGTCTTGGTGAAGTGGCTGGCGCTCAGGAACTCGCCGTTCTGGTTGCCGCCGATGCGGGCGGAATAGAACTCCGGCGTGGTGGCGGCGCCGCTGAGCGCGATGATGGTGTGCTGCTGCAGGAAGTGCAGGTCTGCCGCCTTGGCCGCCTCGGCCTGCTCGGCAGGAGAATTCGCGTCGCGGGCGGCGAGAAGCAGCTCGTCGAACTCATAGTCGTCCGCGTAGGAGCAGTAGGCGAAGCCCGTGGTGGCATAGGACTGATAGGAGAAGCCTATATCCGTGGAGCCGCCCATGGAGAAGTTGAACTGGCGGGGATCCTCCCGGGCGTTATCGCCGGACTGCACCTCCCGGCCCGCGGCCATATCCGCCAGAACCTCGAGCTCCATATTGATGCCCACGTTGGCAAAATAGCCCTTGGCGAGCTGGAACAGCTCCATATCCACGGAGGGGTCCACGCCCACGGTGAAGGTGAACCGGGTGCCGTCCGCGCCCCGGGGATAACCGGCCTCGTCCAGAAGGGCCTCGGCTCCTTCGGGATTATAGGTGTACTCGGACAGAAGCTGTTCGTCCCACTCGGCGATCCAGGGGGTCAGGGAGTTGTCCCACAGGGAGGGCAGGACGAGCTCATCCTGGCCATAGTGATACTTGGAGACCTCCTCCAGATTGATGGCCATCTGCATGGCGGTACGGACACGGATATCCTTGAAGGGCTCCTGATTGCACTTGAGACCGAGGCCCTGCGCCATGCCGGGATAATCAAACTCTACGGCCCCCGCCGCACGATCCTTGAGCTGCTGTACCTCTGCGCTGGACAGATTCGCCGTATTGCCGATGAAGTCCAGGTTGCCCGCAAAGAAGCTCGACAGGACCGTGGTGGTATCGCCGAATTTCTGGAGCGTGATCTTGTCGATGTACGGCAGCCTGTTCTCCGGATGGCGCTCGTCGACGCCGTAATAATTCGGGTTGCGCTCAAAGGTAAAGTGGTTGTCCGCCACATAATCCGTCAGGATATACGGGCCGGTGCCGCAGGCGTAGTGCCAGTCGAGCTTCTGC
>CAJOIG010000266.1 GCA_905234575.1 uncultured Oscillospiraceae bacterium | reverse complement strand
GACCAGCCCACGCAGCTTCTCATCCCGGCGGGCGTCACGCTGACGACCCACCGTCAGATCGGCGTGTGGGCCGGCGGCTGCGGCGGTCAGATCGTCGTGGACGGCACTCTCGAGCTCAACGGCGCCAGCATGGACCTGCAGGAGCTGGGTGAGCTGATCGTGGGCGGCACGCTGCGGAACAACGGCAGCATCAACATCGACCTGTGGAATGACTCCCGCGCCGAATTCGGCGGAAACAGCGTATACGAGGGCGGCGGCCGCAGCTGCTTCGACATTCATACCAACCGGATGACGATCAACGGCATCGACCCCGAGGAAGACGGGGCCGATATGGAGGCCTACAAGCGGTTCGCGGTGGGCGCGGCCCTGCAGGGGCTGGACGTTCTGGGCGACGGCGACTATGAATGCAATCCGTTTGGAGGGTGGCGTGACGACGGCAGCGGCTATCACATCGAGAAGCTCGACCTGACTCATGCCTTCCGCGACGCCGCGGAGCTGCGGGCGATCCTGGCCTCCGGCCTGCCGGAGGGCGACCGCTGGGCGAACTATCGCGGCAGCGACTTCGTGTTCGAGCTGCCCGAGGGAGAGGAGACCTATACCTACGTCCTCCCGGAGGGCTGGAACTTCGACTTCTGGGCTGCCGACCGCGCCACCATCCCCGCGGGGGTGACGGTCGAGGTCTGCGAGGATACCTGGCTCGGCGAGACCCTGGTCCTGCTCGGCGAGCTTGATCTGCGCCGGGAGGCGCAGGTCGGAGCTCTGCGCGGCCCGGACAACGGCTCCGTGTTCGACCATGTGTCCTTCGACGGCCGTGACGCCCGCCTGGTCATCCAGAATTCCGTGTGGGATGACGAGGACGAAACGGCGGAGGAGCGGTTCGGCGCGCTGGTCGGCACGGCGGAGCAGGCGCAGGCGTACATGGATGCGCATGAGGCCGCCGCAGGCCGCATCATGGTGCGGGCGACGTTCTTCGGCCCGGAGGTCTATCTCGGCGGGACGTATGTCCTCCCGGAGTGCATGGAGCTCGACACCCATGCCTGGGGCGATGAGAACGGCGTCTACGACAGCAGTGTCTTTGTTGAGGATATGACCGTTTCCCGGTATCTGACGGTGCGCAGCACGACTCTGTATGTCGGCAAGCGGCTGACGGTCAACGATACCCTCGAGATCGAATGCGGCGCGCTGGAGATGAACGAGGGCGCCCGGTGCTTTATTGCGGGCGAGATGAGCGTATTCGGCGGCGAATCCCCCAGCGGTTTCCTGCCCGGCGACTTCACCGTGCCGGCCGGCGCGGTGGTCGAGGTGTGCGGCGGTTTTGCCGTCACCGGTACGCTGACCGTTGAGGATGGATACCAGAACGGCGGCGAGTATGTCGAACCCGGCAAGCTCATCGTCCACAGCGAGGTCCACGCCGAAACGATCGTCGGCGCGGAGCACATCGAGCTTGTGGGCGACGCCGGCCTGTGGGAAAAGCGCTGGATCGACAACTGGGAGGATCTGCGCCAGGCGGCTGCGGACGCCAAGGAGCTGACCGGCCAGTCCGGTCTGGACATCTCCATTTGCGGCAATATTGAGCTGCAGGAGTCCCTGGAGCTCGGCGATAACATGAACATCACCCTCGATTCCAGATGGATCGACGGCGATGAGGACAACCATGGATATTGGCGTCCCTATACGCTGACGGTCCCGGCCGGGATGACCCTGACGGTGGGCCGCCAGCTCCGCGTGCTCGGTGCGCTGGTCGTGAACGGCACGCTCGTGAACCGCGGCAGCATCGAGGTGTTCGGCGATCAGGACGGTTACATCGCTCTCGCCGGCGAGGACAGCTACCGCGGAACGGGCCGGATCTTCCTGCACGGCTTCCGGTTCTGGGACGACGAACGGCATGAGGATGTGGACCGGCGGGATGCGCTGCTGCGCGGGATCGACTGGGAGAACACCAACTTCCGGGAGGACGACCGGGACGACTGGACGCTCTGCCTCCGCTATGACGACCCCGCCCATTGGTTCGCGGATATGGACGACCTGCGGAACGCCATTGATCTGCTGGCGGGCGCCGAGGACGAGAACGACCGCTGG
>CAJOIG010000265.1 GCA_905234575.1 uncultured Oscillospiraceae bacterium | reverse complement strand
TCGAAGCAGGCGCAGGTCTTGCCGGTGATGTCGTTTTTGATCTCGTCAAGGCTGTAGCCCAGGGCGATCTTCGTCGTGAGCTTCGCGATGGGATAGCCCGTGGCCTTTGAGGCGAGGGCCGACGAGCGGGACACCCGGGGGTTCACCTCGATAACGGCGTATTCGAAGCTGTCCGGATTCAGGGCGAACTGGCAGTTGCAGCCGCCGACGATGCCAATGGAGGAGATGATGTCGAGCGAAGCCGAGCGCAGCATCTGGTATTCCTTGTCGGACAGCGTCTGGCAGGGGGCAACGACGATGGAGTCGCCGGTGTGCACGCCCACGGGGTCGAAGTTCTCCATGGAGCAGACCGCGATGACGTTCCCCAGGGCGTCCCGCATGGTCTCGAACTCGATCTCCTTCCAGCCGGAGATGCACTTCTCCACGAGGACCTGGGTGATGGGGGAGAGGTCGAGGCCCTGCCGGGCGATGATCCGCAGCTCCCGCTCGTCCTTCGCGATGCCGCCGCCGGTGCCCGCGAGGGTGAAGGCGGGGCGCACGATGACGGGATAGCCGATGGCCTCCGCCGCGGCAAGCGCCGTTTTGAGATCCGTGGCGATCTCGGAGGGGACCACGGGCTGGCCGATGGCCTTCATGGCGTTTCGGAAGAGCTCCCGGTCCTCGGCGGTGTCGATGGCCTCGGCGGAGGTGCCGAGCAGGCGCACGCCGTGCTCCGCAAGCCAGCCGTCCTTCGAAAGCTGCATGGCGATGGTCAGGCCTGTCTGCCCGCCGAGCCCGGCCAGCAGACTGTCCGGATGCTCCTTTTCGATGATGCGCTTGACGGTGTCGGCGTTCAGCGGTTCGAGGTAGATCTCGTCCGCCAGGTGCTTGTCCGTCATGATGGTGGCGGGGTTGGAGTTCACGAGGACGACGTTCACGCCCTCGTCCCGCAGCACGCGGCAGGCCTGCGCGCCTGCGTAGTCGAATTCGGCGGCCTGGCCGATGACGATGGGGCCGGAGCCGATGACCAGCACCTTTTTGATCGAAGTATCCCGCGGCATCAGAGTTCCCCTCCCATCATGGAAATGAAGCGGTCAAAGAGAAACCGCGTGTCGAGCGGCCCGGAGCAGGCCTCCGGGTGGAACTGCACGGAGAAGCAGTTTTTTCCGGGGTATTCCATGCCCTCGCAGGTGCCGTCGTTCGCGTTTTCGAACAGCACGCGCCCGACGTCCGCGACGGACTCGCTCACGACGGCGTAGCCATGGTTCTGGCTCGTGATGTAGGTCCGGCCGGAGACGAGGTCCCGGCAGGGCTGGTTGACGCCCCGGTGCCCGTACTTGAGCTTCACGGTCGTGCCGCCCATGGCGAGGGCCAGCAGCTGATGCCCGAGGCAGATGCCGAAGATGGGCAGCTTTCCCACGAGCTTTCGGAGCTCCGCGATGCAGCCGACGTTTTCCTGCGGGTCGCCCGGGCCGTTCGAGAGCATGAGCCCGTCCGGCTTCAGGGCCAGGATGTCCTCCGCGGAGGTGTCGTGCGGCAGGACCGTGACCTCACAGCCGCGCTTTGCCAGCTCGCGGATGATGTTTTTCTTCGCGCCGTAGTCCATGAGGGCGACGCGGCGCCCCGTTCCGCCCTCGGCGGGCACGACATAGGAGGCCTTGCAACTTTGCGCCGCGACGACGCCCTCCACCCGGTAGGCCCGCACCGCGGCAAGGTCCGCCGGAAGCTCCCGGCAGAGGACGGCGTTCATGACGCCCTGCTCGCGGATGCGCCGGGTGAGCGCCCGGGTGTCCACGCCGCAGAGGCCGGGGACGCCGCGCTCCTTCAGAAAGGCGTCGAGCCCGCCCTCGCAGCGGAAGTTCGACGGGTCCTCGCACACCTCGCGCACCACATAGCCGCGCACGGCGCATTCGCCCTCGAAGTCCGCGGGGATGACGCCGTAGTTTCCGATGAGGGGATAGGTCTGCGTGACGATCTGCCCGGCGTAGCTCTCGTCGGTCAGAGTCTCGAGGTAGCCGCACATGCCGGTGGTGAACACCAGCTCCCCCACGGCGGCGGGGACCTCCGCGCCGAAGGGCCGGCCCTCGAAGACCGTGCCGTCG
>CAJOIG010000264.1 GCA_905234575.1 uncultured Oscillospiraceae bacterium | reverse complement strand
AACTCCGTCATCATCTTCTGGTTCACCGCCGTCGTTTTGCTCGGTCTCTTCGTCGGCAAGTGGGTCTCCGCCATCGCGAAGGGCTACACCGGCAGCTTCGTCCAGGTGGACGCCTCCGCCCCCCAGGCCGTGAGCAACATGAAGGGCCGCATGCCCGGCGCGGAGGAGCGCGAGATGCTCCTGTCCTTCCAGCGGGAATGGGATCTCTATGCCTCCAGCCGCCTGCGGGACGAGGTGACGACCACCGCCTCCGACGGGACGGAGCTCCACGGCTATCTTTACAACGAGGACTCGGACGTCACCGTTGTGGTCCTGCCGCAGTTTTACGACGATGGCACGGCGGACTTTCTGCCTGCCGTCTCCCTCCATGAGCTCACGGGCTGCAACCTGCTTCTTCCCGATCCCCGCGCCCACGGCGGCAGCGGCGGAAGCGCGTTCACCTACGGACTGACCGAGCAGCAGGACCTCGCCGCCTGGCTTGCCTGGGCGGATGCGTCGCTGGGAAAACAGACCTTCATCCTCTGGGGCGTCGGTACCGGCGCGAACACCGCGCTTCTGGCCGCAGTCCACGGGCTTCTTCCCGAGAGCACGGCCTTCGTCGTGGCGGAGAGCCCCTACGCCTCCCTCCACGAGCTGGCGGCGGCGCAGATCGCCCGGTGGTACACCGTGCCCGCCTTCCCCTTCCTGAACGCCATCGAGCTTCGCGCGTCCTCCGTCACCGGCTTCCGCGTACAGGACGTGGATCTCCCCGTGATCTTCGCGGCGGAGGACGCCGTCACGCCGACGGTGCCGGTCCTCTTCCTCACCTCCGCTTACGACACGTATATCCGCCCTGAGTGGTCCGACGCCGTCATCGCGGCCTGGACCGGACCCGGCGAGACCGTCAACGGCGGCGGCTCCCACGGCACCGTGTATGCCTCCGAGCAGGAGAGCATCGACGCCCTGCTGGCCTCCTGGTGGGCCGCCCGGGGCTGATCCCGCGGTCTGAGTGATACGACAAATAAAGAATGAAATTTAATAAGGAGCAGTTATGATGGACAAATCCTGTGACATCCTCGTGCTGGGCGGCGGTGGCTCGGGCCTTGTAGCGGCCGCGCGGGCGGCGGAACTCTCCGGCGGCAAGGTCATCGTGCTCGAAAAATCCAAGGTCCTGGGCGGCGGGATGCTGTTTGCCTCCACCATGCGTACCTTCGGCAGCCGCTGGCAGGCGGAGCGGAACATCCCGGATCAGTCTCTGTCCTTTCTGCGGCAGATGATGGACCTGACCCGCTGGCAGCTCGACCCGAAGCTGGTATCCGGTGCGATCCGGGCCACCGGCGAATTCTTCGACTGGTACAGCCAGTACGAGGAGCCCGAGATTCTGGCCCGTTACGAGGCCCGCCCCTATGTGTTCGACATCCCGGTGCACGGACAGCCCGGCCCGCAGATCGACAAGTTCCACGACGGCTCCGGCAAGTATATCATGAAAACCATGCTTCGCCGCTGTGAGGAGCTTGGCGTGGAACTTCTTACCGAGCACCGCGCCGTGGACGCGGAGGTAACGGACGGACGGATCGCCGCCGTCATCGTCGAAAGGCCGGACGGCAGCCGGGTCCGCGTCGCCTGCCGGGCATGCGTGATCGCGACGGGAAGCTGGATCTGCAACCGGGAGATCGTGGAAAAGGTCTGTCCCGCCTTCAACCGGGCGGAGGTCCTGCCAAGCGCCCACCAGAACCCGAACTACACCGGCGACGGTCTGCCCATCGCGGAGAAGGCTGGCGCGCTCATCGACTGGGACAGCTTCTGCCTGCGGCTCATGGGCCCCATCTGCTCCCTCGGGGACCACTCGAAGCTGGACGTGCTCACGCACACGGACTACATCGTTCTCGTGGACAAGAACGCGAAGCGCTTCGTGGCAGAGCCCATGGCACCCCGGATCGATCCCTTCGACACCGGCGTCATCCTTCTTGACCATCCCCAAGGGAAGACCTACTTCCTCTTCTCCGCCAACAGCCTGCGCCGCTCCATCGAGGAGAGCCGCCAGAACGGCGCCGTCGCGGACTTCGACCCCTTCGGAAAGCCCGCCCTCCCGGAGCTCGACGT
>CAJOIG010000263.1 GCA_905234575.1 uncultured Oscillospiraceae bacterium | reverse complement strand
ATGCTCGCCGTGTCCGAGTCCACGCCCGGCCCCATCGGCATCAACATGGCGGTGTACACGGGCTTCACGAGCGCCGGGCCTCTGGGCAGCGTGTGCGCGGTCCTCGGCATCATCACGCCGAGCATCGTCATCATCCTGCTCATCGCGGCGTTTTTGAAGGCCTTCCGCGACAACCGCGTCGTGCAGGGCGCCTTTTACGGCATCCGCCCGGCGTCCACGGGACTCATCGCATCCGTTTTCGTCACGGTAGCGGCCGGCTCGCTGCTGCATCTCGACGCCTGGACGGGCTGGGACCGCTTTTGGACGGTGATCGACGGGAAGGCCGTCGTCCTCGCGGCCCTCGTCGTATTTCTGAGCCGGAAATTCACGAAGCTCCATCCCGCCGTCTTCATCCTCGGCTGCGCCGTGATCGGCGCGGTCTTCCGCTTCGGCGGCGCTTGACATCCGACAAACGACAATTTGTGGTTCAGGAGGCGTTTTTCGCGCCTCCTGAACCATATATTGTGCCGAAAAACGCCGGTTTTCCGTTGCGTTTCCCATGATTTGTGCTATAATATAAAATTAGTTGTTTATGGGCTGTCGGCTGTCCGGCGGCCGGGAAAGGAGGCTTCGGACATGCCGATCGATAACCGTTCACGCATCCCGGAGATCCTGCGCCGCTTCGGCACCGCGCTGCTCCTCGCGGTCGGGCTGTACCTTCTCACCGCCGCCGCGGTCCGCGGGCTCTTCCGCACGGACAACATGGCCGACTACCCCGCCCACACCCTCTGGGCCATCGTGCTGACTCCCCGGGACGCGCTGGCCTCCCTCTGGAACGGGTCCGAGCGGCTGTGGCACATCTGCGTACGCGTCGTCTTCGGGCTGACCAAAAACATGATCACCGCCTGCGTCGTCGTGACCGCGCTCGCAAACGCCGCGGCCTATCTCCTCGTTTTTTTCTCTCTGGAGGGAGTCTGCCCCGAAAAATGCCCCCGGTGGCTTCTTGCTCTCCTTGTGGCGGCGGTGTTCACGGCAAACGCCCTCACCGCGCCGGGCTGCCCCTTCGTGACGGACCGGGGCTATGTGAACCCCTGGCACAACCCCACGAACATCATGGTCCGGCCCTTCGCCGCCGCCGTGTTCTATATGACGCTGCGGATCTACAACCGCCGCCGCTCCGGCGTCCACGCCGTCTGGGTCGCCGATAATACCGCGCCCTTCTCCTTCGCGGAGCGTCTGGCGGATGAGTGGCGCGTTCCGGTGTTCACGCCCGCGGAGCTCGTGCTGTATCCGCTGTGCCTGCTGCTGTCGGTCTACGCGAAGCCCGCGTTCCTGCAGTTTTTCGCGCCGGCGATCCTCCTGTTCCTGCTGATGGACGTGATCCGCACGAGAGGGCGGCTGCTGCCCTTCTGCGTGAAGCTCGCGCTGGCGTATCTGCCCGCGGTCCTCGTGCTGGGGACGCAGTTTCTCAACTACTTCGGCGGGTTCTCGCCCCTGGCCGAGGCACAGGCTTCCGCGGACACCCTCCGCGCCATGGAGGAGGCCGCCGGGGAGACCATCTACTACGACGCGACCTCCAACTTCGATCTCACCGGAATCGCCTTTTACTACATCCTGCCGTCCTTTTCCGGCGCGGGCGAGGTCCTCGCGGAAACGGGAAAAGCCCTGCTGCTGACCCTGTACCTCGTCGCCTTCCCCCTCGCGGTCTTCCTGGCCGAGAGCCCGGCGGATCGGCGGAGCGCGGCCTGGCGGCTCGGCTGGTGGGGCGTGATCGCCGCGCGGCTCGAGTCGCTGCTGCTCCACGAGCTCGGCATCCGGGTGAACCATGGCAACTTCCGCTGGGCGTATTTCGTCGCGGTGTGGCTGATATGGACCGTCGCGGCGCTGCGCTGGCTTGCCGGCGCCGGAGCCGCGGACCGGCGGGGGAAGATCCTGCGATGGGCCGCGGCGCCGCTGCTGCTGTGGCATCTCGCCGTCGGCGTCGTCTATCTCAACCTCCACCTACTGGTTCTGACGGAGGACCGTCATGCTGTCAATCATCCTCACCATCGCGCTGCTGCTCGCCGCCCTGGGCGCGGCGGTATACGCCCTTGTCCGGCGGAAGAGCTCCCCGCGGACGGTTCTGCTCTCCCTTGCCGCGGCGCTGCTGCTCTTTTTCCTCGTCCGCTCCGGCATCGAGCGCTTTCTGCCCGGTCCCGCGGCCCTGTTCCGGTTCTTCGGGGACGGCGCGGCCAGGCCCGGTATGGCGGCGCTGCTGCTTCTGTGCGTGCTCGTCTGCCTCGCCCTCGGCTTAACGGACCGGGGACAGGCGTTTCGTGCCCGGCTCGCCGCCGCGGCCCGACGGGACGGGATCCGGTGGCTGTTCGCGCTGGTCTCGGCAGCGCTCTTCTTCCTCTGGGCCATGCGCATCACCGTCGTCTCCTTCATGACGAACGACGACACCTACCTCCTGCAGACCGCCGCCGGCACGGCGAAATACGGTCTTTCCTATGCCTCCGGCTCCTTTTCGAGCCCGCTGTTCCTGGGCTTTCTCGGGCTGTTCTACCGCCTGGACCCGGAGGGCTGGTGGTACACCCTGTACCATCTCGTCCTCCTCTTTACGGCCTGCGTTATTACGGGCCGCTGCGTCCTGCTCCGGACCGATCGCCGGGGCTGGAAGCCTCTGCCGGGGCTTCTCATCCACTGGCTCACCATGTGCGCCCTCTTCCTCGGCCCGCTGGCGGAGCTCTCCTTCACCGTCACCCCCGCCGCTGCGGGCGCCGGGGCCTGCGCCCTCATCCTCTGCCGGGACGAGACCCCCTCCCGGGGCGGGCGAATCGCCTCGGACATCGGCGCGGTCGTTTTGCTGCTGCTGAGCTGGCTGCAGCGGCCGTCCTCGGGCCTGGTCGTCCTGTGCTTTTTCGGCCTCGCCTGCGTTTACCGGCTCG
>CAJOIG010000262.1 GCA_905234575.1 uncultured Oscillospiraceae bacterium | reverse complement strand
GCTGCTGTTCATGGCGCTGTTTTTTGTCCAGGACCACATCCTGGCCCATGTGCGGCTGTTCGGCGTGCGTCCGCTGCTCGTCCCGGCGGCGGTGGCGGCCGTCGGCCTGTTCGGCGGCGGGGTCTGGGGCGGCCTCGTGGGACTGGCGGCCGGCTTCTTCTGCGATATGGGTGCCGCGGACACCACGTTCCTCTTTACGATCCTGCTGACCGTCGTCGGGTTTTTCTGCGGCGTCCTGGGACAGTTTCTCCTGCGGCGGGGCTTTTTTTCTTACGTGGTCCTGCTGCTGCTGACGCTGGCTCTCGTGACCCTGTGCCAGATGTTCCGGTTCCTGTTTTTCGTGGAGACGGACGCCGCCGCGGTATGGCGGACGGGGCTCTGGCAGTTTGTTTGGAGCCTGCCCTGGTGCCTGCCCATCTATTATCCCTGCCGATCCATCGCCGAGCGCAGCTGACGCGCTCTTTCCCCAAAGGAAGGGGGTAATCCTCTGAAAAAGCTCATAAGCCCGGGGCGCCTCGCCCTGCTGGGCATTCTGCTCGCCGCCGTGCTGGCGCTGTATTTCGCGACGCTCTATAAGCTGCAGATCATCGAGGGCAACGAGAGCTACGAGGCCTCCACGAACTCCATCGTCTCGGAGGAGACCGTCATCGCCGCCCGCGGCAGCATCCTCGACCGCTACGGCCGTCTGCTCGTCTCGAACCGCAACTGCAACAATCTCCTCATCAACATCGCGGACCTCTTTCCCTACGACGATACCGACGAGAACAACGTATTCGCGAACGGCTCCATCCTCCGCATGTGCGCCATCATCACGGAAAACGGAGACAGCTACACCGACGAGCTGCCCATCACCCGCACCGCGCCCTTCGAGTTCACCGACATGAACGTCATCCAGCGCACCCGCCTGCAGGCGTGGCTGAAGGCCAACGGCCTCGATCCCGAGGCGTCGGCGGTGGAGGTCATGGCGAAGATGCGCTCCCGCTACGGCATTGACAACAACTACACCGCCGAGGAGATGCGGATCATCGCCGGCGTGCGGTACGAGATCAACATCCGCTACGTCATCAACACCTCGGACTACGTCTTTGCCGAGGACGTCAGCATCGACACCATCACCGCCCTCATGGAGGCGGACGTGGCGGGCTTCGAGGTGCAGGTCAGCTACCTGCGCGAATACAACACAACCTACGCCGCCCACCTCCTGGGCTACACCGCGCTCATGGACGAGGCGACCTACGAGACCTACAAGGACAAAGGCTACAAGTTCAACGCCACCGTCGGCCGGGAGGGCGCGGAGCGCGCCTTCGAGGAATACCTCCACGGCACGGACGGCGTCGCGGAGGTCACCCGCACCAGCGAGGGCGTCGTCACGAGCACCGTCTATAAGGAAGCGCCCCAGCCGGGCAACCACGTCTACCTCACCATCGACATCGAGCTGCAGGCCGTCGCGGAGCAGGCCCTCGCGAGCTTCATCACCGATACGAACATCGAACGCGCGGAAAAAAATACAGTGCAGAGCTACAACGGCAAGGAGACGACGCCTCTCATCTCGGGCGGCGCCCTCGTCGCCGTGGACGTGAACTCCGGCGAGCCTCTGTGCATCGCGAACTACCCCTCGTACAACCTCAGCACCTTCCTGGACGACTACGCCGAGCTGAGCCAGGACCCCTCCCGGCCGCTCTTCAACCGCGCGCTCCAGGGCACCTACTCCCCGGGCTCGTCCTTCAAGCCCGTTACCGCCCTGGCCGCTCTCACCCGACACTTCATCGACGCGGAAACGCCGTTTGTCTGCGACGGCGTGTACCTCGCCTACGCCGACCAGGGCTATACCCCCCACTGTACCGGCGTCCACGGCACCATCACCGTCACCCAGGCCATCACCGCGAGCTGCAACCTGTTCTTCTACCAGGTGGGCGACCTCATCGGCATCGACTACATCGACGAGACCGCCTCGGAGCTCGGCCTGGGCCACCCCACCGGGCCGAGGGACGCGTCGCCTCGCCGGACTGGAAGAAGGTCCTCTACACCGGCACGGACCAGAGCTGGTTCGCCGGCGACAACCTGCAGGCCGCCATCGGCCAGTCCGACACGAAGCTCACCCCCATCCAGCTCGCCCGCTACTGCGCGGCCCTCGCCAATTCCGGCACGGTGTACGAGTGCTCCCTGCTGAAGTCCATCTCGAGCTTTGACTACTCCGACAGCATTTTTGAGCGGACGCCCGTCGTGGCGAACGTGCTCGAGACCGACGACTCTGTCTGGGACCTTATCCACGAGGGCATGATCGGCGTGGCGAACGACCCGAACGGCACCGCCTACATGACCTTCCGGGACTATACCCCGACCGTCGCGGCGAAGACCGGCACCACGGAGACCGGCTCCACCACGCCGGACGCCGTGTTCATCTGCTACGCCCCCGCGGAAAAGCCCGAGATCGCCATCGCCGTCGTCGCGGAGAAGGGCGACCACGGCTCAGCCCTGGCTCCCGTCGCCATGCAGGTGCTGGACTATTACTTCAGCTTCCAGCAGAGCACCCAGCAGACCGAGCAGGAATTGACGCTTCTCCATTGACAGGATCTGGAATACCGTATTATAATTGTTTATTCAGCTTATACGATAATATATAAAGATCGGAGGGACCGGCATGAATATCGCTCTTCTGGCCGCCGACGGCAAAAAGGAGCTCATGGTGCAGTTCTGCATCGCCTACTGCGGCATTCTGGCTGAGCACAGCATCATCGCGACGAACGCTACCGGAAAACTGGTCTCCGAAGCCACCGGACTGCCCATCGGCCTGTACATGGGCGGCGGTCAGGGCGGCGCCCAGCAGATCGCCGCGCGAATCGCCTACAACGAGATCGACCTCGTCCTTCTCTTTGCCGACCCCACAGCGCCGGACAACACGGCTGTGGCCGAGATCGGCCGCCTGTGCGATATGCACAGCGTGCCCTTCGCGTCGAATGTGGCGACGGCGGAGGTCCTCATCCAGGGCCTCAAGCGCGGCGATTTCGCCTGGCGAGACATCGTGAACCCCAAAACCAAAAAGAAATGAACCCGAGGTAACTTCCTATGGATCGTATCAAGCCCCGGACCCTGTCCGGCTTCATGGAGCTTCTGCCTCCGCGGCAGATGCAGATGCGCGCGGTGATGAAAGTCCTGCGCGAGACCTACGCCCTCTATGGCTTCACGCCCATCGACACCCCGGTGATCGAGGCGGCGGAGGTCCTTCTCGCCAAGGGCGGCGGCGAGACCGAAAAGCAGGTCTACCGCTTCTCCAAG
>CAJOIG010000261.1 GCA_905234575.1 uncultured Oscillospiraceae bacterium | reverse complement strand
GATCTGGATCTCCTTCGCGGAGCAGAGGTATTCGCTCGTCACGCCGAAGCGCCCGGAGGCCACCTGCTTGATGGCGCTGTTTTTCTCCGTGCCGAGGCGCTCCGGGGCCTCGCCGCCCTCGCCGGAGTTGGATTTGCCGCCCAGTCTGTTCATGGCAATCGCCAGACACTCATGGGCCTCCTGCGAGATCGAGCCGTAGCTCATGGCGCCGGTCTTGAAGCGCTTCACGATCTCAGAGGCGGGCTCCACCTCATCCAGAGGAATGCCGCCGTTTTCGGGATAATCGAAATCCAGAAGCCCCCGCAGGGTCTGGGGCGCGCGTTCCTCGTTTATGCGGCGGGAATAGGCGAGGAACTTCTCAAAATCGCCCTCCCGCACCGCCTCCTGCAGGGTGACGATCGTCCGGGCATCGAAGAGGTGCTTTTCCGTCCGGTCGCCCTCCCGCAGCTTGTGGAAACCAACGCTGTCGAGGGTCGTGTCCACGCCGAGGCCGAGCGGGTCGAAGGCCTGACTGTGGTGGTACTCCACCGCCGCGCCCATCTCCTCGAGACCGATGCCGCCCACGCGGCTGACGGTGTGGGTGAAGTACTTGTCGATGACATCCTGCCGGATGCCCACCGCCTCAAAAATCTGGGCGGACTGGTAAGACTGGATGGTGGAGACGCCCATCTTGGAGGCGATCTTCACGATGCCGTGGAGGATGGCGCTGTTGTAGTCGTCGATGGCAGTGTGCGCGTCCTTGTCAAGAAGCCCCAGCTCCACGCACTCCTCGATGCACTCATGGGCGAGATACGGGCAGATGGCCCGGGCGCCGTAGCCCAGAAGCAGGGCGAAGTGGTGCACGTCCCTCGGCTCGGCGCTCTCCAGGATGATGGATACCGCCGTGCGCTTTTTCGTGCGGATGAGGTACTGCTCCATGGCGGACACGGCCAGGATCGACGGGATCGCCACATGGTTCTCGTCCACCCCCCGGTCCGAGAGGATCACGATGTTCGCCCCCTGCTTATAGGCCTTGTCGCAGGCGACGAAAAGCCGCTCCACCGCCCGCTCCAGCGGCGTGTTCTTGTAGTACAGCAGGGAGACCGTCTCCACGCGGAAGCCCTCCCGCTTCATGGCCCGGATCTTCATGAGATCCATCCGGGTCAGGATGGGATTGTTGATCTGCAGGACGCGGCAGTTTTCGGCCTTTTCCTCCAAAAGGTTCCCGTCCCGGCCGACGTACACGGTGGTATCCGTGACGCACTCCTCCCGGATGGCGTCGATGGGCGGGTTCGTCACCTGGGCAAATTGCTGCTTGAAGTAGTCAAACAGCGGCGGATACCGCTGGGAGAGCACCGCCAGGGGCACGTCCGAGCCCATGGCGGCGGTGGCCTCCTGCCCGGTGCGGGCCATGGGCAGGATCGCGTCCTTCACCTGCTCGTGGGTGTAGCCAAAGGCCCGGTAGAGTCGGTCCCGCATTTCCTGCGTATGTGTCGGCACCTGGGCGTTGGGGATGGGCAGATCGTGGAGCTGCACCAGGTTCTGATCCAGCCACTCCCCGTAGGGCTGCCGGGAGGCGTACCAGTCCTTGATCTCCTCGTCCTGCAGGAGCTTGCCCCTCCTCGTGTCGATGAGAAGCATCCTGCCCGGACGGAGCCGATCCTTTTTGATGACATGGGCCTCGTCCACGGGCAGCACCCCCACCTCGGAGGAGAGGATCAGCCGGTCGTCGTCCGTGAGGTAATACCGGGAGGGGCGCAGGCCGTTGCGGTCCAGCACCGCGCCGACCAGCTCGCCGTCGGAAAACAGGATGGAGGCCGGGCCGTCCCAGGGCTCCATCATGGTGGCGTAGTACCGGTAGAAGTCCCGCTTTTTCCGGCCCATGGCCTTGTCGTTTTTCCAGGGCTCCGGGATGCACAGCATCATGGCCAGCGGCAGCTCTACGCCGTTCATGACGAGGAATTCGATGGTATTGTCCAGCATGGCGGAGTCCGAGCCGGAGGCGCTGACCACCGGGAACACCCGGTCCATATTCCCCCGCAGGACGGCGGAGGACATGGTCTCCTCCCGGGCCAGCATCCGGTCCACGTTGCCGCGGATGGTGTTGATCTCCCCGTTGTGGAGG
>CAJOIG010000260.1 GCA_905234575.1 uncultured Oscillospiraceae bacterium | reverse complement strand
CTGCAGAAGGGCGTCGCGAAGAGCGACGGCACCACCCGCCTCGACCCCTCCGGCAGCGTCACCCGCGCCCAGCTCGCCGCCTTCCTGAACCGCTTCGCCACCCTTCCCGCGGCGTGACCCCCCATCCAGAGGAACAGAAACAAACAATCCCCCGGGAGCGCCTTTCCCGGGGGATTATCATATTTCGCAAAATTTTTAATGTTTTTCATAAAAAATCTATTGACAAACATTATGTATCGCGTTATACTTCCATCATCCAAAGCAAACAGAGAAAAACCGATCACGGAGGGTTCGATATGAAAGCACTGAACAAAGCAACGAAGATCCTGGCCCGCATCCTGGAGATCTGTCACTGGGTCGGAGCGGGTATCATGGCCGTCCTGTTCGTCTGCTGCCTGGTCGCCAAGGACCTGGCCGTCCAGATGATCGCCGGAGACCTCGGCGAGGAGGACGTACTTTACGGCTTCCATTTCACTCTGACAAACGCCGCAGGGGATCTCAGCCTCCCGGCGATGGCCGTGTTCGCCTTCGCGGGCGTCCTGCTGCTCGGTCTGATGGCGATGGTGTTTCGGAACGTCTACCTCATCATCAAGACCTCCGAGGGAGAGACCTGGTTCTCCCAGGGCGCGACGCCTTTCCAGCCGGACGTCGTGCGGATGCTGCGGGAGATCGGCATCTTCACCATCGCAGTCCCCGTCGTCGAGCTCGTCATGAGCATCGCGGGCCGGATCGTCGTCGGCCCGGAGTTTGCTGAGACCAGCGTGGATCTGAGAGGCTTCGTCCTGGGGTTCCTCGTCCTTTGGCTGACGCAGGCGTTCACCTACGGCGCCTCCCTCGAGAAGGACGCCGAGGGACTGATTTAAGGAGGGCGCCATGGGACAGATCGTACTTCGGCTCGACCGCATGATGGTAGAGAGGAAAATGTCCTTGAACGAGCTGGCCGAACGCGTCGGCATCTCGAACGTCAATCTCTCCAAGATCAAGAACAACAAGGTCACCGCCGTCCGCTTCTCCACGCTGGCCGCCATCTGCGAGGCGCTGGACTGCCAGCCGGGCGACATCCTGGAGTATCAGAAGGACCCGTCGTAATCCACGGAGACGAGGGTCAGGCCCTTGGCCGGGGCGGTGTAGCCCGCGGGACGCTCCCCCGCGAAGATCGCGGGGATGTCCTCGGGATCGAGCCGGCCCCGGCCCGCCTCCAGGATGGTCCCGGTGAGGATCCGCACCATGTTGTAAAGAAAGCCGTTCCCGTGGAACGTGAGCGTAAGAAGGTCCCCGTCTGCCGTGAGGTCGATCCGATCCACCGTGCGGACGGTGGACTTTTTTGTGCGCTTGCTGGCGCAGAAGGGGCGGTAATCGTGCGTCCCGGTCAGCGCGCTGGCCGCTGCCTCCATCCGCGCCCGGTCCAGGGGTTCCGGCACCAGGTACTCGAAGCGCTGGGCGAACACGTCCGGGATCGGCGCGTTCCGCACCCGGTAGCGGTAGGTCTTGCCCGTCGCGTGCAGCCGGGCGTGGAAGCGGGGCGGGGCCTCGCAGACGGAGAGCACGGCGATGTCCTCCGGCAGATAGCGGTTCAGATACGCCAAAAGCTCCCCGGGCGTCGTGGGACAGGCCGTGCGGAAGCTCGCCGTCTGGCCCTCGGCGTGGACTCCCGCGTCGGTCCGGCCGGAGCCGTGGACCTCCACGGCCTCGCCGGTGAGCTTCGTAAGGATGGACTCCAGTTTTCCCTGGATGGTGCGGGCATAGTCCCTCGAGCCTGGCTCGCCCAGCTTCTGCCAGCCGAGATAGCGGGTCCCGTCGTAGGCGACGGTGAGCTTATACGTCCTTTCCATCACAGCATGTCCGCCAGGTCGAGGACGAGCCGCTCGGACTTCTCCCAGCCGAGACAGGGGTCCGTGATGGACTGCCCGTACACCCCGCCGCCCACGGGCTGGCAGCCGTCCACGAGATAGCTCTCCACCATAAGGCCCTTGACCAGGCGGCGCACGTCGCCGTGGATGCGGCGGTTGTGCAGGATCTCCTTGCAGATGCGGATCTGCTCGTAGTACTGCTTCCCCGAGTTCGCGTGGTTCGCGTCCACGATCACGGTGGGATTCGTAAGCTCCGGCTGCTTCGCGTAGAGCTCGCTG
>CAJOIG010000259.1 GCA_905234575.1 uncultured Oscillospiraceae bacterium | reverse complement strand
GACCAGCCCACGCAGCTTCTCATCCCGGCGGGCGTCACGCTGACGACCCACCGTCAGATCGGCGTGTGGGCCGGCGGCTGCGGCGGTCAGATCGTCGTGAACGGCACCCTGGAGCTGGACGGCGCCAGCATGGACCTGCAGGACTGCGGAGAGTTGATTGTGAACGGTACGCTTCGAAGCAGCGACGGCCGTATCAACATCGACCTGTGCAACGGCTCCCGGGCCTGCTTCAACGATGGCAGCGTATTCGAGGCTGATGGCTACGTCTTCTTTGAGGTACGCACGAACCGGATGGAGATTTGGATCGATGAGGATACGTCGATCGATCCCTACGACGCGGACGCCGATATGGAGATCTACTGGTCCCTCGCGGTTGGCAGCTCCATCCAGGGGCTGGGCCTCCTGGAAGATGACAACTACGACTTCTGCTTCTATGACAAACCGGTCGAGAACGGCGAGGGTTACAACAGCGGCTGCCGCATCGAAAGGATCGATCGGACCCATATCTTCCGCAGCGCTGCGGAGCTGCGCGGCATTCTCGCCTCCGGTTTGGCGGGGGGCGAGCGCTGGGCGGACTATCGCGGCGACGGGGAGTTCGTGTTTGCCCTGCCCGACGGCGCGGAGTCCTATACCTACGTCCTGCCGGCGGAGTGGAACTTCGACTTCTGGAACGCGGACTGCGTCATCATCCCCGCGGGCGTGACCGTGGAGGTCCGCGAGAATACCTGGCTCGGCGAAAACCTGGTTCTTTGCGGAAACCTCGATCTGTACCGGGAAGCGCAGATCGGAAGCCTGCTGGGCGCCTTGCCGATCGCGGACGACGAGCCGGCCGGCCTCGGCGCGGAGACGCTGGACCGCGTGTCCTTCAGCGGCCGCGACGCCCGTCTTGTTATCCAGAATTCCGCGTGGGATGACGAGGACCTGAAGGCGGAGAAGCGCTTCGGCGCGCTGGTCGATACAGCAGAGCTCGTGCAGGCGTACATGGACGACGACCCGGCCAAGGACGGCCGCTTTGAGGTGCGCGCGACGCTCTTCGGCCCGGAGGTCCGGCTCGGCGAGACGTATGACCTCCCGGCGTGCATGGAGCTCGATACCCATGCCTGGGGCGATGCGAACGGCGTCTACGACAGCAATGTCTTCGTGGAGGATCTGACCGTTTCCCGGTATCTGGCGGCGCGCTGCACGGTATTGAACGTCGGACATCAGCTGACGGTCAACGATTCGCTCGAGATCGACCGCGGCGCACTGGAAATGAACGAGGGCGCCCGGTGCCTCATCCGGGGCGACCTGAGCGTATTCGGCGGCGAATCCCCCAACCGGTACTGGGCCGGCGACCTCACCATCCCCGCCGGCGCGGTGGTCGAGGTGTACGGCGACTTTGCCATCACCGGCGTGCTGACCGTTGAGGACGGAGACCAGAACGTCGAACCCGGCAAGCTCATCGTCCACGGCGAGGTCCACGCCGAAGAGATCGTCGGCGCGGAGCACATCGAGCTTGTGGGCGACGCCGGGCTTTGGGAAAAGCGCTGGATCGAGAACTGGGACGAGCTGCTCCAGGCGGTTTCGGACGCGGAGGGCCTGACTGGTCGGTCCGGCCTGGACATCTCCGTGTGCGGTGATGTTGAGCTGCAGGAGTCCCTGGAACTCGGGGATAACATGAATGTTACGCTGGATTCCCGCTGGATCGAAGGCGGAGAAAACGACGAAGGGTACTGGCGTCCCTATACGCTGACGGTCCCGTCCGGGATGACCCTGACGGTGGGACGCCAGCTTCGCGTGACCGGTGCGCTGGTCGTGGACGGCACGCTCGTGAACCGCGGCACCATCGAGTTGTTCGGCGATGAGGGCGGCTTCATCGATCTCGCCGATGAGAGCAGCTACCACGGCAGCGGCAGAGTATTCCTGCATGGCTTCCGCACATGGGATGACGACCGGCATGAGGACGTGGACCGGCGGGACGCGCTGCTGCGCGGGATCGACTGGGAGAACACCCACTTCCGGGAGGACGGCCGGGACGACTGGACGCTGTATCTCCGCTATGACGACCCCGCCCATTGGTTCGCGGATATGGACGACCTGCGGAACGCCATTGATCTGCTGGCGGGCGCCGAGGACGAGAACGACCGCTGG
>CAJOIG010000258.1 GCA_905234575.1 uncultured Oscillospiraceae bacterium | reverse complement strand
TTGCGACGTTCTCGTCTCCGGCGACATCCCGCCGAACCCGTCCGAGCTCCTCGGCTCCGACCGGATGCAGGTGCTGCTCGAGAAGCTGCGGGAACGCTATGACTACATCATTCTCGACCTCCCGCCCGTGACCGCCGTCACGGATGCCGCCGTCGCCTCGAAGCTCGTGGACGGCATGGTCATCGTGGTCCGCGAAAACCAGGCGATCCGCGGTGCTCTCGCCGAATCCATCCGTCAGCTCCGCCTGGTGAATGCCCGCATCCTCGGCTTCACCTTCAACGGCTCCACGGAATCCGGCTCCGGCTATTATAAAGGGAAGTACTACTACCGGAAGCATTATTATAAGAATTACTATAATTCCTACTACCAGAAATGACCGACTTCCATGCGCATTTTCTGCCCGGTATCGACGACGGCAGCCGCAGCGTGGAAATGTCCCTCACTATGCTGGAGATGTGGCAGCAGCAGGGCATCGACCGTCTGTGCGCCACGCCCCATTTCTACGCGGAGCACACCTCTCCCCGACGGTTTCTTGAAAACCGGGAATTCGCCTTCCGCAGTCTGACAGAGGCCATGCAGGCCCGCGGCCTGGAGGTCCCGATCCTGCTCGGCGCCGAGGTCCGTTTCTTTGACGGCATCAGCGGCGTCTCCGAACTTCGTCAGCTCTGCCTGCAGGGGACCGATCTTCTCCTGGTGGAGATGCCCTTCACCCGCTGGACGGACCGGATGCTCCTTGAGATCGACGAGATCCGACGGCGGGGGCTGCAGCCGGTCGCCGCACACATCGAGCGCTACATGGATCTGAACCCGCGCCGGACGATGGAACGCTTTCTGGATATGGACATCCTCATCCAGTGCAACGCGGAGTTTTTTCTCTCGCGGCATACCGCGCGTAAGGCGCTGCGGATGCTGGCGGACGAGCGGATCCACTTCCTCGGGTCGGACGCGCACAACATAACCTCCCGCGCGCCCAATCTCGGTCCGGCTCTGGATCGGATCGAGCAAAAGCTCGGGCCTCGGGCTCTGGACCGGCTGGTCCGGATGGAGGAACTCTTTTTACAGGAGAGCGGCCAAGTCCTATGAAAAAAGGCCTTTATATAATCCTCGGCATCCTCTGTGTCGGCGCCGCCGCCTATGCCGGCGTCCGCGTTTTTCAGAGCACCTACGCTCCTCCGGCCGTAACGGAATCCGCTGTGGTGACGCCATCTCCGATGCCCGCCGCGACCCCGGAGCCCACACCGACCCCCACCGAGCCGCCTCCCACCGCGGAGCCGACGCCGGTCCCCACCCCCACGCCGACGCCCTACGTCAGTCCCGTAGACTTTGACTCCCTTCAGGCGGTCAACCCCGACATCTACGGCTGGCTGGAGATGTATAACGCGGGCATAAGCCTCCCCATCGTGCAGGACCCGGAAAACGACGAGTTCTATCTGAACCACAACAGCGACCGGGCTTACTCCGCGAACGGCGCCGTCTTCTCGGAGGCCACTTACAACGCCGCGGATTTCAGCGACCCCGTGGTGATCCTCTACGGGCACCATATGCGGGACGGAGCGATCTTCGGGAATCTCCAGCGCTACTATTCCGACAGCGCGTTCTTCGACGAGAACCCCACCTTTACGGTGTATGCGCCGGATGCGGAGCTGACCTACGGCGTGTTTGCCGCCGTCCCCTATCCCGGCGACCACATCCTCTATTATCACGATTTCACGAACGACGACGTCTTCCAGACGTTTTTCCGCGAGATCCTGGAAACCAGAGATCTCAGCGCCCGCTTCAACGAGGCGTACGCCCCCGAACCCGGGGATCATGTGCTGATCCTCTCCACCTGCCTGATCGGCAACAATACCAATCGCTTGACGATAAAGCGAAATTTTCGAGGAAAGGAGGTTATTCCGATGAAAAAGTTTCTTTCCATCGTGGCTGTTATCGCGCTCGTTTTCATGCTCGCTGTCCCTGCGTTCGCGGCGAACAGCAGTTCTGATAACATCATCCTGAAGGACGGAGAAACGGTAACTATCAATGGTCGTGATGCGATCCTGGCAGTTGTGTCGGACAGCGCCGACAAGCCTAGCGACGCCGATATTGGCGCCGGCAACGAGCTCGTGGCCGTCTATGAAGTTACACTGACCTGGGTGGACACCGGCACGGATGCTTCTGCGGATTACTTTGCTGCACACAGCACTCTGGGCTTCGACTTCGGCTCTAGAATAGTTGCCGGCGTCAATAAGGTGCTCCATCTTACCGGTGGTTCCTGGAAGCAGGAGTCCCTTAACGGAACGGTCGTCACCGTCTCCGGTCTGAGCCCCTTTGCTCTGATCAAGGCGGCCGGTACGACCCCGGCTCCCGCTCCCGGCAAGCGCTCTCCCCAGACCGGCTATAACACCGTTCTCTGGGCGATCACCGCAGCCGCGATGGTTGCCTGCGCCGGCTATTGCTTCGCCAATGCCCGCAGGAAGGACGCTGAGTGATTTTGCTCAAAGCGTATGGGTATCCGGCCTCGCACCGGATACCCATTTCTATTACCACAAGCTCGTTGCCCTGCGCCGGGAAACGTTTCAATATAGATAAGGAGGACCGTATGGAGCAGAAAAAACGCTATGTCAGCCGAAAGAAAACGATCACCCTCGCCGTGCTGATCGCCGTTCTGGCGATCGGGATCGCCGCTGCGGTGTTGATTCTCCTGTCCCGGGCGGAACGCTCCATGGAAAAAAGCATCGAAGGCGCCGGGACCGCGGTCAGCCGCGCCGCCCTCTCGGAGCAGGACGCCGCGCTGGCAGAGGAACTCGGCCTTGCTCCAACACCTGCCCCGGACAGTCTCCGGCCGGAGATCACGATGTACTACGACGGAAAGCCCTACGCCTACAACGACGAGCTGTCCGTGCTGCTCATCATCGGCGTGGACGACCGGCAGGTCACCGAATATGAGTACTATCACAACCACAGCATGTCCGACTTTCTGCTCCTTGCGGTCTTCGATCCCCGGACCCAGACCTGCCTTCCCATCCAGCTCAACCGGGATACCATGGCGGACATCCCCTTCATCAGCGATACCGGCGCGGTGATCGGCACCATCCGGCAGCAGCTCGCTCTGGCCCATTCCTACGGTCGCGGCCTGGAGGACAGCTGCCAGAACACCGTGGATGCCGTGTCGATGTACCTATATAATATTGATATCGACAACTATTTTGCTCTGACCATGGAGGCCATCCCCCAGCTGAACGATCTCGTCGGCGGGGTCACGGTGCCCATCGAGGACGATTTCACCGGTGTGGACGACACGCTGATCCAGGGCGAGACTGTGACCCTGAGCGGTGAGCATACGGAAAACTACGTCCGCTCCCGCATGTCCATGCAGGATGACCCGACGAACCTGGCCCGCATGCGCCGGCAGCGGACCTTCATGGCGGCCCTGCTGCAGAAGCTGCGCGACGCCTACCGGCAGGACTCCGGCTTCCTGATGCGAAGCTACGAATCCCTCTCCCCTTACCTCGTCACCGACTGCAGCCTGGAGCAGCTCTCGGCCTATGCCGATCGCTTTGCGGATTACACGGTGCTGGACATCGTCACCCCCGCGGGCGAGGCAAGCTATGACAAGGCAAACGTGGAGTTCTACGCGGACGAGGACGCGCTGCAGAAGCTCGTCGTTGAGACCTTCTATATCCCCGTGGACGAGTGATCCTCCCCTTTCGGCTCCATCCGCGCCTCCCCTTCCTCCATCTGGCGGTCCGCCTCGGACGCGACACAGCAGCAGCAATAAAACATCAGCGCGAGCGCGAGACACACGACCACGACTACGATCTTCCAAACCATAAAAGAATCCCTCCTTACGGCAAGTATGCCGGTAAGGAGGGTTTTTTATTCATTGTCTGCCACGGTCGCAGCCGCGGCAGGAAGCGCAGTCTCCGCAGGAGGAGCATCCGCCGGATCTTCTGCTCTTCACAAGGCTTCGGATCGCCAGGCCGACCGCTGCCAAGACGAGAACGAGAAGCAGGATGTCAACGATGCTTAT
>CAJOIG010000257.1:1827-3988 GCA_905234575.1 uncultured Oscillospiraceae bacterium | reverse complement strand
GCGGCCATGAGGATGAAGTTCGAGAAATTGATGAGCAGGACGGAAGCGCGGACCCGGGGGAGGACGCCGGAGATGATCGCCGCCCAGACGACAACCTGCGGCGGATGCGGCCGCGCGGATTTCCGCCATGCTCACGTTGCCGCGTGCTCCCGGAAATACGTCTGCAGCGACTCGGCCAGTTCCGGCAGGAGCGGATTTTCGTTGTCCCGCCGCCAGAGGCAGACGATGTCGTCCGTGATGCCGGTCTCGTGACCGGCCAGGGTGGGGATGCGGCAGAAGGGCGTGAACCGGCTGCCGGCCAGGGTGACGCCCCGGCTGTGGACCATCTCGGAGAGCAGGGACTGGTAGTTCGGGAGATTCACGAGCTCCGACGGGTGGAGGTTCGCGACCAGGCGCTCCCGGAAGCCGAGGAGCCGGTATTCCGTGCGGATCCAGTCCCAGGCCAGGGTCATGAACAGCGGCAGGTCCCAGCAGTCTTCCCGCATGGGTCCGGCCCCCAGATCGGCGGGGGCGAACTGGACAATGGGCTCCGAGGCTACGGAGACGAGCTCGAGATCGCGCCGGTCCGGCGCCTGGGCGCCGGAGAAGAAGCCGCAGTCCACCGTGCCGTCCAGCAGGGCCTGGAGCAGCTCGTTGTTGGGATAGCAGTACAGGGAGAAGTCCGTGCGGCGGTGCCGGTCGAAAAAGTCGCGGAAGCCGCTGCCGAACGCTCCGAAGGGGTCGATCCACTCCGACACGCCGATGCGGAGGGACATGGCGAGGCTCTTGCGGTGCAGGCGGATGTCGTCCAGGAGATAATCGTACTGCCGGAGCTGGCCCTCGAACAGACGGCGGTACATGGAGCCGATCTCGGTCAGGCGCAGGCGCGGGCCGTTCCGATCGAACAGGCGGGCGTTCAGCTCGGTCTCCAGGGCGATGACCTGCTTGGACACCGCCTGGGGGGAGAGGTAGAGCGCCGCGGCCGCGGCGGAGAAGCTGGAGAGCCGGGCGGCCTCCAGGAAGCAGTCGACCTGGTTGGTGTTCATGCGCCGTTCCTCCTTTGCCGGATGAAGTTCTCGAGCAGCGATACCCAGGGGCTGACCCGGGCCTGCGGCGTGACGAACACGAGTCCGGCCGCGGCGCCGGGGATGGGAACGGCGTGCAGTCCATCCATGGCGCCGGAGACCGGGGCGATGGTATAGCAGCCGCCGCACAGAAGCTGGGTGAAGGCGCTGCGGACGTTCGGCAGGATGTCGATCCGCCGGGTCGGGATCCCGAGCTCCGCGCAGAACATCTGCAGACGGAGGCGGGCCGCCTCCTCGCTGGGCTCGCCCATGGGGGCGGCCAGCATGGTATAGCCGGAGAGGTCCTCCGGCTCGGGGTACTCGGTCAGATCCCGGGATACGAGGCAGAGGGGCTGGGAGGCAAAGGCCGGGGTGACCACGAGGCCGGTAAGGTCGTGGGTGCTGTATTCCGGCAGGACGGCGATGTCGGCGCTGCCGTCCCGCAGCATGGTGAATACCTCCTCCGTGGAGCCCTGCCGGATGTGCAGCCGGGCGGAGGGGTAGGTCTCCCGAAAGACGCGGATGTCCTCCTCCAGGACGCTCGGGCAGCCGGTCCAGTCGTTCCAGGCGAGGAACAGCTCGTCCTTGCCCTCCGGCGTGATCCGGCGGCACTGCCGCTCCAGGGCGGCGAGCTGCGCGTCGTGCTCGATGCGCCATTGACGGAAGCGCTGTCCCGCCCAGGTCAGGGTCACGGCCTGGGTGCTGCCGCGCAGGAGCAGGGGAAAGCCCAGCTCCTCCTCCAGCGCCTGGATGTTCCGGCTGACCGCCTGCTGCGTGCTGGAGAGCTCCCGGGCGCTGATGGTGAAGCTTCCCGTCCGGGCGACGGAGAGGAAGCATGCGATCTCCATGTCGTTCATGATGCGCGCTGCCTTTCGTTCAAAAGGGGCGGAATGCCCGTTTTTTCTTTATCATAGCGAAAATCGGCGGAAAAGACAATATCAAAACGTGTTGCCGGCATGCATTTTTGTTGTTTTACAATTTCGTGAGGGTATCATATAATCCAATCAAAGCAATAAACATACCCCTATACAATCTGAAAGGATGGAACAGAACATGAAGAGATTCACCCGGCTGCTGGCCCTGGCCCTGTGCCTCGTGCTGTGCCTGAGCCTTGCCGC
>CAJOIG010000257.1:0-1689 GCA_905234575.1 uncultured Oscillospiraceae bacterium | reverse complement strand
GACCCCGCCTCCGACCTGCAGACCAACTCCGGCAACTTCCTCGTCCATGCCGTGGGCGAGAGCCTGTGGACCTGCGACGCGGACGGCAACATGAAGATGAAGGTCGCGAGCGCCGTGGATTACACCCCCGAGCACCTGGACATCACCCTGAACGAGGGCGTCCTGTTCTCGAACGGCGATGAGCTGACCGCCGACGACGTGCTCTTCACCTTCCGGCACAACGCCAGCCAGTTCCGTACCATGGCGATGTACGCCTGCATGGATCTCGCGAACGCCGAGATCGTGGACGACTATCACCTGGTCATCCCCATGAACTACTATGACGCGGCCCTCGTCGACCTGCTGGGCAACGCCTCCTGCATGATCCTCGACGCCGACGTTGCCGGCGCCGACGGCTATGCCTTCGACTGGCTCATCGGCTCCGGCCCCTACATGCTCAAGGGCGACGGCATCTCCGACAAGTCCGGCTGGGAGGAGTCCGTCCAGTACACCCTGGTCCGCAACCCCAACTACTGGGGTGAGCAGCCCTACTATGACGAGTTCGATGTCCTGTTCTTCTCGGAGGAGAGCACCCGCTATGCCGAGCTGCAGTCCGGCAAGCTGGACGCCGCCTACTTGACCGAGGCCACCTACATCAACAACCTCTCCCGCGGCTCCGTGCTGGAGACCTCCCTTGTCACCGTTCCCGAGAACTCCGTCTTCTGCTTTGAGATGGCCACTACCATCGGCGACGTCTCCGGCGAGCCGGGCGAGGCCGCTCCCTTCGCCGACATCAACGTCCGCAAGGCGCTGGCCCACTGCCTTGACATCCCCACCATGGTGGAGAGCCTGGGCGAGGGCGTGTACGCCGTTGCCTCCTCCATCGTGGGCGAGGGCTCCTGGGTCTACGAGGACCTGGGCGTCTATGAGTACGATCCGGAGCTTGCCGCCCAGTACCTGGCCGAGGCCGGCTACTCCGTCGACAACCCCCTGGAGATCAAGGTCTACTGCGAAGGCACGGCCTGGAACCGCGCGCTCTGCGAGGCGGCCCAGTCCTACGCCGCGAAGATCGGCATCAACCTCGATCTCTCGAACGTCACCGATTTTGCCACCATCCTGCCCTCCCTCATCGGCCATCAGGTGCCCATGAGCTACGGCCAGGGCTCCAACGGCTCCGGCAACGACCCCTCCAATCTGCTCCAGCAGTTCGGCCCCAGCTCCGACAACGCCCTGCTGAAGGTCACCGATCCCGAGCTTGCGGACCTCTTCAACGCCGGCTCCCAGGAGATGGACCACGCCAAGCGTGTGGGCATCTACCAGGACTTCATCCGCGGTATGTATGAAGACTATCACGTCATCCCCGTCTGCGTCGGCACGGTGAACTTCGGCGTCAAGGACGTCCACCAGAGCTTCGTCGGGGCCATCGACGCCTCCAACCGCGTCGATCCCTGCCTGCTGACCGACTGAGCGGCCACATAAGCACAAATCCCGCGCGGCGGCAGTGAAACCCTGCCGCCGCGCATTTTCAGAGGAGAATGACATGATAAAATACATCCTCCGGCGGCTCCTGCTCATCATCCCGGTGCTGCTCGGCGCGGTCATCGTGGTGTTCACCATCAACTATTTCAGCACCACGGACCCCGCGATGGTAAAGCTCGGCCTGTCCGCCTCCGATCCCTACAAGCTCGCCGCCATGCGGGAGCAGATGGG
>CAJOIG010000256.1 GCA_905234575.1 uncultured Oscillospiraceae bacterium | reverse complement strand
AACAGGCTCATGGACACGAACATCGAGCCCTGGCCGTCGGCCTGCTGGGTCGGGTCCATGGTGCTGGGCTCGTTGTCGAGGCCGATGCGCAGGACAGAGCCGCCGGCGGGCGCTTCAGCGGCCGGGGCATCAGCCGCGGGAGCGGCATCGGCTGCCGGAGCGTCTGCCGCGGGAGCGTCGGAGGCGGGAGCGGTGGAACCGCCGCCGCAGGCCGCGAGGGCGAAGATCATCGCCAGCGCGAGAACCAGGGAAAGCATCTTT
This sequence comes from uncultured Oscillospiraceae bacterium, assembly GCA_905234575.1. GTDB lineage: Bacteria > Bacillota > Clostridia > Oscillospirales > Oscillospiraceae > CAJOIG01. The sequence goes on along the minus strand of CAJOIG010000256.1, from coordinate 3,038 downwards.
TTCATCGTTTTATCTCCTTTTCAAAATAGTTTTACAGTTGTGAGGCCACGGAATAAGCCGAGCGCATGGAGGTCATGATATTGCCGACCTCGGCGCAGTCGCCGATCATGTGGAAATCGTATTTGTCGCTGTAGAAGCCCAGCGCTTCGTCCGTGAGAGGGCGCATGCCCAGGGCCAGGATGACGGTATCGGCCGGGACGGACTTCGTCTCGCCGCCGTGCGTGTAGAGCACCGAGCCGTCTTTCAGTTCCGTGACCGTGGCCTTGGTAAGGACGGTGAGCGTATCCACGCTCTGCCAGACCTTGTCGAAGGTCTCCCGATAGTGGATGGGGTTCGCGTCCGGGGCGACCTTGGCGTTCCGCCCAAGGACGGTGACGTGCAGGCCTCTCTTCCCGAAGAAGATGCCGGCCTCCACGCCGGTCTCGCCGCCGCCCAGGATGACCACATCGCCTGTCACCTTCTCCGGATGGGTCAGAGCGTCGATGACCGTCAGCGTGTTCGCTCTGTCAAGCCCCGGGATGGGCGGGGTCTTCGGCGCCGCGCCCAAGGCGCACAGCACCGTGTCGAAGCCTTCGGCCTCAAGGGATCCCCTCGTCGCCTCGGTATTCAGCCGGAGGTCAATAGCGTTTTTCTCCGCCTGATGGATCATGTAGTCCGCAAAGCGCTTCACCGGCCACTTGAAATCGGGCACGGCGGCGGCTTTGAGCTGTCCGCCTAGCTCGCCGGATTTCTCAAACAACGTGACCTTATGGCCCCGCTTTGCCGCGGTGACAGCCGCCTCGATGCCCGCGGGGCCTCCGCCCACGACGGCCACCTTCTGGGGCGCTGCTTTCGGGGCTTCCAGCGCTCCCAGAGTCGCCCGGATGCCAAAGGCGGGGTTCACTGAGCAGGCACTGCGGTAAGGCAGATCGTGGCTAATGACATGGCACTTGTTGCAGCGGATGCAGGGGGTGATATCGTCGGCCCGATCTTCTTTGAGGCACTGCACATAGTCGTCGTTCGCGATCCAGGTACGGGCCATGCCCAGAAGATCGGCTTTCCCGTCCCGGATGATGGAATCACATAAAACGGGATCCTGATAGCCGCCCACGGGCTCGATGATGGTCTTGAGGCCCAGCGCTTTGAGCTCCTCGGCATAGCGGAGGGTGGGCGTCTCCTCGTGGAAGCCCATGGGGTGGGAGGGGTCCCCGTCCTCCATGCGGATCTGCAGGATGTCGATAAGGCCCTCGGACATTTTGGCAAATTTCTTCGTGTCCTCAAAGGTGTAGCCGCCGGGCAGGTCGGTAGCGGAGATGAGCCCCTCCATGACGAAATCCTCGCCGCAGGCGGCCTTGCACCGGCGGAAGATCTCCAAAATGACCTTGGAGCGGTTTTCGAGGCTCCCGCCGTATTCGTCCGTGCGGGTATTGGTCAGCGGGGAGAAGAAGGCTCCGGCAAACCGGCTGCGATAGGCAAAGTGCACCGAGCACATATCAAAGCCCAGCTTTTTCGCGATGACGGCCTGCTCCACATAGGCGTTTATGTATTTGTCGATGATCTCGGGGGTATAGGCCTTGTCGCCCCGGGCGTTATCCACCACGTCCCAGCCCCGCTCGTTGGGGCGGGTGATATTCAGGCAGGCCTTGCCCTCATAATAGTGGATGGCGTCGCACAGCTGGATCAGGTAGTTCTGGCACAGGGGGTCGTACATATTGAGATCAGGGAAGTGGTCCGTGTCCCCGCCGAACTTCATCCCGTGCTCCCCGAAGGGGGCATAGGTATGAGATAGAGTGATCACCGACGCGCCAGAAGCTCGATCATGTGCTTTGGCAGGTACTCCTCCGGCCCCATCAGGAAGTGAGGCAGGGAGGTGGTGGAGGTCATGCGGTTTTTCAGCGTCAGGCCGCGTACTCGCAGCGGCGAGAGCAGGTGGGGATAATACTTTGCCATGAGACAGCCCTCCTATCGTGTTCGCGTTAATTGTATAACGCGCTTTTTCTTCTGTGAAATATAAATAATGCCACTGATTTATTCATTTTTTGCATAAATTGTGGTATGCTGTTCAAAAAGGGCGGAACAGGGGGATTTTTGCCATGACGATGGATCAGATACGTTACTTTCTGGAGGTGGCGTACTGCAAAAATTTCAGTACCGCCGCGCAGAATCTGTATATATCCCAGCCAAATCTTACGCGGTATATCGCATCCATGGAAAAGGAACTCGGCGCGAAGCTCTTTGACCGGACCACCCGCAGGGTGGAGCTGACGGAATACGGCGAGCAGCTTTTAAGCCGCGCCGAGACGCTCTTCATGCCCTTTCTGCGCTCCTATGAGGATCTGCAGGCGGATATATCGAACCGGAGAAGGGCGATCTATGTGGGCGTGCCCCGGGATGAGAAGCTGCCGGACGAGGTCATGGGGACCATCCAGCGGCTGAACCTGACCTATCCGGATCGGGTATATCTTCTGTACCACGATTCCCACCGCGGCCTGATCACCGGTCTGCAGAACCGCAAATACAATCTGATCATTTCCTCGGACCGCAACTCGCGGCACCTGGTCGGGACAGAGCATTTCGAGCTCCAGCCCCTGCACATGGTGCTGGCGATCAGTGTGAATCACCCGCTTTCGGCAAAGCCGGGCCTCACCCCCGCCGACCTGCGGGATGACATCATATTCTTCTCCATGCCCCGGGGTCTCGTCTCCACGGAGGAGCTGGCCCAGTCGCTGTATCACCGGGTGGGCTCGGTCATGAATATAAAGCTGCTCGATTCTCACTCAGACGTGCTCGCCTGCGTGCAGAGCTGCGCCGGGGCGGCGATCATACCCGATCTCGTGGATATGGACGCCTATCCAGATATTCAGTTTTTGCCCTTCCACGACAACCGCAGCGACAGCGCGTGGCAGTCCATGGTCTGGCGCAGCGGCGAGAGCGACCCGAGCGTGCGCGAGCTGATCGACGGGATCGTTGAGCAGTACCCGAAAGAGTTATAACGAAAGCTCATCCGCGGTATGGGGCGGGTGAGCTTTTGCTTGCTGGGATGCAGGAGCGGAAGAAAC
>CAJOIG010000255.1 GCA_905234575.1 uncultured Oscillospiraceae bacterium | reverse complement strand
TATCTCGAGGCGGTCAATCTCGCGGCGTTTATCCTGTTCGGGATCGACAAGCGCCGGGCGAAGCGGAACGCCTGGCGCATCCCGGAGGCGGTGCTGCTGGGCTCCGTCGTGCTGGGGGGCGGCGTCGGCGCGCTCGCGGGGATGCGGCTGTTCCGCCACAAGACCCGCAAGCCGAGGTTCCGCTACGGCGTGCCGGCGATTCTCGGGCTGGAGGTGCTGCTGCTTCTGCTCATCGTCTGGTCCCTGGGCTTTTGACCCTATCGCGCGGCGACGAGGGCGCGCAGCCCCGCCTGCAGTCCCTCCAGGGTCAGGCGGTACATGGGGACCCGGTCCTGGATGATGCGGATGGTCTCGCTGCCGTAGCCCCGGTCCCAGTTGTCCCGGGGGAGGGGGTTGAGCCAGATCATCCGGTCGTAGCGGCTCGTGAATTTCCCGATCCAGTCGATGCCGGGCTCTTTATTATAGGTGTAGTAATCGCTGCAGCCGCCGGGGCTGAGGAGCTCGTAGGGGGCCATGGAGGCGTCCCCCACGACGATGACCTTGTAGTCCGGCCCGAGCTGGGAGAGGACCCATTCCGTCGGGACGCTGTCGGCGTGCAGGCAGGTGGGCTTCGTGTAGAGGTCGTCGTAGAAGCAGTTGTGGAAGTAGTAGGTTTTGAGGTCCTTGAACTTCGACTCCCGGCTGACGGCCTGGAAGAGGCTCGCGCAGAGCTGGGTGAACTCCCACATGGAGCCGCCGGAATCGAAGAGCATGAGGAGCTTCACGGTATTGCGCCTTGGCCGGCCGAACACGAGCTGCAAACGCCCGGCGTTGTCGCCAGTGGCGCGGATGGTCTCGTCGAGCTTCAGCTCGTCCTTGGGCCCGTCGTCCAGGGCGGAGAACTGGCGCAGCCGCCGGAAGGCCAGCTGGAACTGCCGGGTCTCGAGGGTCGTGTCCTCCCGGAAATCCCGGAAATGCCGCTCCCCCGCCACCTGCAGGGCGCTGCGGCTCCGGCCCGTCCCGCCGACGCGGATGCCGCCGGGATAATAGCCGCCGTTTCCGAAGGGGGACGCGCCGCCGGTGCCGACCCAGTGGGTGCCGCCGTCGTGGCGCTCGTGCTGCTCCCGGAGGCGCTGCTCGAACATTTGGCGGATGGTTTCGATGTCGAGGCCCTGGTTTTGGAGGGCGCTTATGTCGTATTCCACGGGGTCGATGGGCGTGTTCAGCCAGTCCTCCAGCTCCGGCGGGAGCTCGTCGAAGGATTTTACGTCCTTGAAATACTCCACGAACGCCCGGTCGAATTTGTCGAAATCCGACTCCGTGTGCACGAGCACGGCCCGGGCGAGGCGGTAAAACCCCGTCAGCGACGAGCCGTGGAGACCCAGGGACAGCCCCTTCAAAAGCGTCTGCCACTCCTGCATGGACACCGAGAGCCCCCGAAGGCGCAAAAGATAGAAGAAATCCGTAAACATCTTACCAGCGGCGCCGGGGATCCTGCTTCGATTTCGTCAGCGTGTCGAGGTCCTCGTTCTTTTTGAGGAGCACCCCGGCGAAGGGCATCTCCTTTTCGATGCGCGCCGGGTCGATGCCGCCGATTTGCAGGGCCTGCACCCAGTCGAGCAGCTCCGAGGTGGAGGGCTTTTTCTGCAGGCCCCGCAGCGCCCGGACGGCGTAAAAGCTCTCCAGCGCCTGGCGGAGGAGCTTGTCCGGCAGGTCGGGATAGTGCACCCGGACGATGCGCTCCATCATCTCGGCGTCGGGGAAGTCGATGTAGTGGAAGACGCAGCGGCGCAGAAAGGCGTCGGGCAGTTCCTTCTCGGCGTTCGAGGTGATGATGACGAGGGGCCGGACGGACGCCTTCACCGTCTCCTTCGTCTCGGGGATGTAGAACTCCATGCGGTCGAGCTCCCAGAGAAGGTCGTTCGGGAACTCGATGTCCGCCTTGTCGATCTCGTCGATGAGCAGGACGCATTTCTCCGGCCGCCGGAAGGCCTCGCCGAGCTTGCCGAGCTTGATGTATTTGCCGATGTCCGAGACGTCCGCGCCGAACTGGCTGTCGTACAGGCGCTGGACGGTGTCGTAGACGTACAGGCCGTCCTGGGCCTTGGTGGTGGATTTGATGCTCCAGACGAGGAGGGGCAAGCCGAGAGAATCCGCCGCGGCCTGGGCGAGCATGGTCTTGCCCGTGCCGGGCTC
>CAJOIG010000254.1 GCA_905234575.1 uncultured Oscillospiraceae bacterium | reverse complement strand
GACCACCGCAAGATCGGCCACGATCTGCAGCTGTTCATGACGGACGAGCTCGTCGGCCGCGGCATGCCCATGTTCCTGCCCAAGGGCTACACCCTCTGGCGCATCCTCGAGGACTATATCCGCGAGAAGGAGCTTCGCAGCGGCTATCAGCACGTTCTGACCCCCTGCGTCGGCACGGTGGAGCTCTACAAGACCTCCGGCCACTGGGATCATTACAAGAACAATATGTTCCCGGCCATGGAGGTGGACGACGAGACCTATGTTCTGCGGCCCATGAACTGCCCGCACCACATGCGTATCTACGCGAACCAGCCCCACTCCTACCGCAATCTCCCGGTCCGCATCGGCGAGATCGCCCACGACTTCCGCTATGAGGCGTCCGGCACGCTCAAGGGCATCGAGCGCGGGCGGCATTTCTGCCAGAACGACGCCCACCTGTTTGTGACCCCGGAGCAGATCAAGGACGAGGTCTCCCGCGTGGTGGACATGATCTTTACGACCTACGAGGACTTCGGCATCACGGATTACCGCCTGGTGCTGTCTCTGCGCGACCCCGCGGACAAAGAAAAGTACCATGACGACGACGAGATGTGGAACACCGCGGAGAACGCGCTCCGGGACGTTCTGAACCAGCTCGGACTCGACTACACCGAGGAGATCGGCGAGGCCGCGTTCTACGGCCCGAAGCTCGATGTGAACGTGAAGCCCGCCGTCGGCGCGGAGTACACGCTCTCCACCTGCCAGCTCGATTTCTGCCTGCCGATGAAGTTCGACCTGACCTACATCGACAAGGACGGCAAGGAGCGCACGCCCGTCGTGCTGCACCGCGCGATCCTGGGCTCCCTCGACCGGTTCATGGCCTACCTCATCGAGGAGACCATGGGTGCGTTCCCGACCTGGCTGAGCCCGGTGCAGGTGAAGATCCTGCCCATCACGGACCGCGTGCATGAGTATGCCGAGAAGGTCGAGGCGGAGCTTCGCGCCGCCGGCATCCGCGCGGAATGCGATCTTCGCAACGAGAAGCTCGGCTACAAGATCCGCGAGGCCCAGCTCGAGAAGCTGCCCTATAAGCTCGTCGTGGGCGACAAGGAGGCGGAGGAGGGCACTGTCGCCGTCCGCACCCGCGACGCCGACAAGGGCGCCATGCCGCTCGGTGATTTCATCGCAAAGATCAAGGAAGAGATCGACACGAAATCCAGAACTTCGCTGTTCGACTGACCGCATAGCCTTCAAATCTCCCTCGCAAACTACGGTTACAGTTTGTGAGGGAGGTTTTTTTATGACTGCATCGAGGCGCAGACTCTGCGCGGCGCTCGCCGTGCTGTTTCTGTTGAATATTGCCGTCATCGGATTTGTGCAGAACGCCGCGGCGATCACCTATAAGCAGGGCTCGACGGGCTCCGTAGTGACCCAGATCCAGCAGAAGCTCGTCAACTGGGGGTATTTTTCCGGGCCGGTGGACGGGATATACGGGTCAAAGACCGTCTCCGCCGTGAAATACTTCCAGCGCCGCAACGGCCTGACCGCGGACGGCAAATGCGGACCGAAGACGCTGGCAGCCCTGGGCATCCAGGTGAGCGAGACGAACCAGAGCACCGCGGGCGACGTGGACCTGCTGGCACGCCTGATCTCGGCGGAAGCGAGGGGAGAGCCGTACACCGGACAGGTGGCGGTGGGCGCTGTAGTACTCAACCGCGTGGAGAGCCCGGCGTTCCCGAACAGCCTCTCCGGCGTCATCTATCAGTCGGGCGCCTTCACCTGCCTGCAGGACGGGCAGTTCTGGGGGAATGTGACGGACAGCGCCTACCGGGCGGCCCGGGACGCCATGAACGGCTGGGACCCGTCCGGCGGCGCGATCTACTACTATAATCCGAGCACCGCGACGAGCTCGTGGATCTGGTCCCGGCCCGTCATCACCGTCATCGGAAAGCACAAATTCTGTTCCTGAAAGGGCCGAAAACCGGCCCTTTCCGGGCATTCCGGGTCCTTGAAAAAGTTTTTTGAAAAAATCGAAAAAAGGTGTTGACAACTCGGGTCGGAAGTGTTACTATAGCAAAGCGCTCGCGAGAGCGGCCCCGAAAAGGGTGGCGACCGGAAGCGCGGTGTACCTTGTAAATTAAACAATGTAAGAACAGCTTATGCAAATAAGCACCAGCAGAAGAGGGTTCTTTGGACTGTCGAAAGA
>CAJOIG010000253.1 GCA_905234575.1 uncultured Oscillospiraceae bacterium | reverse complement strand
CGTGCCGAAGGAATAGAGGCCCTTGACCGTTTCCTCCACCATCGCGGCGGTATCGGCGTCCGGGATGTACACGATATTGTCGTTCGGGCCGATGGCGTCGTAGAGGGACACGCCCGCGCCGTCATAATCGGCGTACTCGATCACGCCGGTGAGGACGACGGCCTTTTTCCCGTTCAGGCCGCTCTCCTCCTTGAGAGCCAGCAGCCCAGCGTAGTTTTTCACGGCGATATCTTCGTACAGGACGCCGTCGATATAGATATCCACCGCCGCGTTCGTCCCCTCGATGCGCGCTTCGGGAACAAAGGCCAGCTTCGCACCGTTCGGAGCAGTATAGCTCGAGGCCGGCGACGCCGCCTCCGTCGAAAAGACCTGCGTCTGAACCGCGCCGGAGGGCTCGCCGGAGGCATAAGCCCCCAGGCCCATGAGCAGGGCAAAACACAGGCAAAAACAGATGCTTTCTTCATAAAAACTACCCCTTTACAACGATCCGCCCCGTGTAGGTTTGATCCGCCGCCGGGACCGTTTCCGTTCCGTCCACAAGCACCGTGCCGCGCAGTGCTGCGCCGGTCTTGACCGTCAGCGAGGAAATGACGCCCTCGCCCTCCGCGTTCCAGACGGAGCCGGGCCCCAGCACGACCGAAACGGTGTTGTCCCCGTGGAAAAACGGGCGGTTTGCCACATGCCCGAGATACCAGTATTCCTCGCTGGTGAAATGCGTGTTCTGTTTTCCGTTCTCGTCCACATGGATGGTCTCCGTCGCGGAGATACAGCCCGTCAGAACAGCGCCCGCCTCCAGGGTCACGGCGAGCTCCTTGGCTCGCTGTCCGTAATACCCGGAGCCGTTGTAGATATTCCCCGCCAGCGCCGTGTCCGCCAGCGTAAAGGAGACGTCGAACCGGGGAGGCTCGGGCGGCTCCTCTCCCTCCGGCATAGGCGGAGGAGGCGGCATTTTCGAAGGATCGGGCGGCGGCATTCGGGCGGTGATCTGTCCGTTTTCGGAGGGCCAGCCCGCCTTCTCGTCAAAGGTCGTGTTGAACCGCTGGCCGATGGGGCTGTGAAAGTCCATGCCCACGGTCATATCGTCGTCGTCGATGATCTGCAGGAGCACCCCGTCCCGGGGCGCAAGCCTCGCGCCGCCGTCCACGCGGATATGCACGCCGCCGGATTTGAGCAGGAACGCGGCGTTTTCCGTGTCCATCACCGTGCCGTCCGTCAGCGTCAGCTCGGCATTCCCGTGGGCCATGATGCCGAAGGCGTCGGAGCGCAGGCGGGAAATATCCCCCTTCCCCTCGCCCTCGTACAGCGTCTCGCCGGAGCGGGCGGACAAAGCCTTGATCCGGCCCCGGGAGGAGCGGTACACGGCGTTTCCGTCCCGGGCAACGCCCACATAGGTCCCGGCGTTTATGGTCACGCCCCGGAAATCCTCGTCGCAGCCCAGGATATACGTTCCGTAGCCGCTGCCGAACTGCCGGAAATACGGGTTCTTTTTATCGGCCTCTCCGCCGGTGACCGTCAGGGCCGAATCGATGACGGCGAGGAGGTTTCCCTCCCCGTTGTCCGTGGAGAGGACGCCCCAGTTCCGGGCCTTCACGTCGCTGTCGACGATCACCATGGAGGTCCTGTCCCCCATGATATTCGTGCCGCGGGCGTTTCCCGTGATACCCAGCACCCAGGGCGGCGCGACCATATAGTTAAAGTCCGCGTTGTTCACATAGCCGTCGTAGAGCGTTCCGCCCCCGGCCTCCATGCGGCAGCCCTTGATCACCGCGTCCGCGCCGTTGTCCGCGTACACCATGCACTTGGCGACGCCCTCGGTCACAAGCTCGCAGTCCGTGAGCTCGACCCGCCCGCCGTTGAAGGCGGCCACGGCCGAACCGAGACCCGCAAAATCGCAGACGTTTTTTCCGTCGCTTTTCGTGGGCATGGCGATCCGCGCGTTTTTCAGCGCATACCGTCCCCCGTCCACGATCAGGGCGGAGAAATCGTCGCTGCGGGAGGTGAGCGCGACGTTCTCCGCGCGCTCCTCCCCCACCGTGCCGCCGTGAAACGCGGCGGGAACGGACTTCTCCGAAATGACGCCTTCCGCCGTGACATACAGCGCCGCGCGCCACGGAAGCGGTTTATCCGGCTTCAGCTCACAGCTGTGGGCGATGTCCAGCGGCTGCGTGAATACCGCCTCGCCGCCCTCGCCCGCCGGGACCTCCGCGCCATCCTTCAGATAGGTCGTAAGCCTTTTTGTTATATCCGACATGCGCTGTCTCCTTTACTTGATCAGAAGCCGGCCTCGCCGCTGCCGGACGCCTCCCCGCTGGCGGACACAGCCGTCAGCCGGATATCGCCCGTATAGGTCACGCCGGACTGGATCTCGGTCGGAACGCCGTCCACCGTGACCGAAGCGTTCAGCGCCGCGCCGGGCATGACCGTGAGCTCTGTGATGTTCGACTCGCCCGTGACCGTCCAGACCGTTCCCTCGTTCAGGGTCACGTCGGTGCCCCAGATCCGGTCATAACCGTCCGTAATTCGCTCCGGAATCGGCGTAATCGGCAAAGACCGCGTGCCAGTCGTCCACCGTGCCGGTGAAAATATCGCCGGTGAGGCTCGCGCCGTCGGAGAGCGTGATGTGCATCGCCCGCTGGTAGTCCTCATGACGGATATCGCCCACGAGAGCCGTGTCGCCGTCGGCCTCCAGCCAGATGCCGATCCAGTCGCTGACCGTATCGTCCGCGCCGATGAAGTTGCCGTGATCGTCCGCGTTCAGGATGGACTGCAGGAGGACGCCGCTCCAGCTTTGGATATCGGCGTTCGTGAGCCTGATGATCGCGCTGTCGCTGCGCACCAGGATCGCGGAGCCGAGGGTGTGCTCGATCCAGGCCCAGGTGTCCTCGCCCGCCATGTCTGTCCAGCTCTTCTCATAGCCGCCTGTCGCCCAGTCCTCCGGCGCGCAGTCGAGCGAGGTGCCCAGCGTCGCGTTCTTTACATACAGGATGCCGGGCTTATCGGCGATGCGTCCGCCCGCGCCCATCAGGTCGGGGACGTGCATCATGACGCCGTTTCGGAAGCCGAGGCAGGCGGAAGCGGTGTTCTCGGGGAGGATATCGCCCTCCTCGGCGTAGGCCAGCGGCTCCAGCGTATCATAGGCAAAGCTCTGGTACGGCGCGGAGACCTCGGCGCGGAGGGAGTTGGTGTCGGTATGCGCCTCGTCGGAA
>CAJOIG010000252.1 GCA_905234575.1 uncultured Oscillospiraceae bacterium | reverse complement strand
TCAGAAATCGTTCTGCCATGGGCGTGAAGGTCTGGTAGCGGTTCCAGATCAGGTACAGTTTTGTCTCCAGCCTGGGTGAAAGAGGACGGAACGTCAGTCCGCTCTCCTCCGAGACATCCCCCAGATGCCGGAAGGTCAGCTGATACCCCAGGCCCTCCCGCACAAACATGGAAGCGTTATAAGCCAGCCGGAAGGAGCCCTCGAGACGGAGCTCTCCAAACCGCTCTCCGGCCCAGGCTTTGATGTCGCCCTCCCAGCCCTGGGCCGACGTGAACAGGGGCAGGCCGGCAAGGTCGTCGATCCGGATCGCGTCTTTTCCCGCCAAAGGTGCGTCAGCGGGGAGGACGAGGCCCCAGATGTCGCCCTCCGGGAACACTATGGACTCGTACTTTTTCGTGTCGGGCGCGTCGCACACCACGGCGAAGTCCAGCAGGCCCTTGTCCAGCTTTTCCGTCACCTGCTCCGTGTCGCCGCTGGTGATGTGGTAGCGCAGGCCGGGATACTGCCCCTTCAGGACACGGAGCTCCCGGGCGAGATAGCGGATCTGATAGGACTCGGCCAGGCCGAAATACAGCTCGCCGCCGGTGATGTCATCCAGGGACAGAAACTCCTTTTCGATCTTGTCCGCCATGGTGATGAGATCCTCCGCCCGATCCCGCAGAAGGGCGCCCTCCTCCGTGAGCGCGATGCTGAAGCTGTGCCGTGTGAACAGCTTTTTGCCCAGCTCCTCCTCCAACGCCTTCAGCGCTTTGGAGAGCGTGGGCTGCGTGACATGGAGCAGCTCGGCGGCTCTCGTCATGTTCTCCTCCCGCGCAACGGCCAGAAAATACCGCAGGGTCCGTATCTCCATCGGTTTGCCTCCGTTTCCCTTTCGAAGATGTTATTCGATAATAGAATATCATGATATTCATTATAACTATTTGTCCGTGGCTCCGCAAGAGGATATAATGAATATAAAGATGAAAAGGGAAAGGATGGCATTGACTGTCATGAAGCTGGAAGAACTGAAATTGACGCAGGAGTGGGACAAGACCTTCCCGAAGAGCGAGAAGGTGGAGCACAGCAAGGTGACCTTCGGCAATCGCTACGGCATCACCCTGGCGGCGGATATGTATGTGCCGAAGGACGCGACGGGAAGGCTTCCCGCCATCGCAGTCTGCGGCCCCTTCGGCGCGGTCAAGGAGCAGTGCTCCGGGCTGTATGCCCAAACCATGGCGGAGCGAGGCTTCGTGACGATTGCCTTTGACCCGTCCTTCACCGGCGAGAGCGGCGGGAACGTGCGCTATATGGCCTCGCCCGACATCAACACCGAGGATTTCATGGCGGCAGTGGATTTCCTCGCGCTGAACGATAAGGTCGATCCCGACCGAATCGGCATCATCGGCATCTGCGGCTGGGGCGGCATGGCCCTCAATACCGCGGCGCTGGATACGCGGATCAAGGCCACGGCCGTCATGACCATGTACGACATGACCCGCGTGAACGCCAAGGGCTATTTTGACGCCGCCGACAGCGAGGAAGCCCGCTATCAGATGAAGGCCGCCATGTGCGCCCAGCGTCTTGAGGACCTCAGGGCCGGCGAGTACAAGCTGGGCGGCGGCGTGGTGGATCCCCTGCCGGAGGACGCGCCTTACTTCGTAAAGGATTACTACGATTACTACAAAACGGAGCGCGGCTATCATCCCCGTTCCCTCAACTCCAACGGCGGCTGGAACGTCATCGGCTGCGAGAGCTTCGTCAATCAGCCCATCCTGCAGTACTCCAACGAGATCCGCTCCGCGGTCCTCATCGTCCACGGCGACAAAGCCCACTCCTGCTATTTCGGAAAAGACGCCTACGCCGACATGGTGAAGGACAGCAAGTACACGGAGAACAAGGAGCTTCTCCTCATCCCCGGCGCGAGCCACACCGATCTCTACGACGGCGGCGGCAAGGACGCCATCCCCTATGACAAGATCGTCCGCTTTTTTGAGGAGAACATGCAATGAAAAAGGTCCTGATCGTATCTTCCAGTCCGAGAAAGAACAGCAATTCCGAAGCATTGGCGCTGGCCTTTGCCGATGGTGCCGGGGAAGCCGGGCATGAGGTGGAGTTTGTTTCCCTGCGCGGAAAGAAGATCAACTTTTGCCAGGGCTGCTTCGTATGCCAGGAAAAACAGCGCTGCATATTCCGGGACGATGCGGACGAGATCTGCCAAAAGGCACTCACCGCGGATGTGCTTGT
>CAJOIG010000251.1 GCA_905234575.1 uncultured Oscillospiraceae bacterium | reverse complement strand
TGCGGGTCCGCGGCGTCATCCTGCGCAACCGGATGCTGTCCACGGCCTCCACGCCCCACTTCCTGCAGGGCTGCGAGAGCCACCCGGGCGAAAAGGTGATCACGCACTTCGCGAACCGTGCGAAAAACGGCGCGGCGGCCATCGCGATCAACCATTTCCACAAGGACAATATCCCGTTCCCCGGCCGCGCCATCGATAACCCGCCGGGGCACTTCAATCTGTTCGACCTGAGCGACTACACCTGCCAGAACTACATGTGCCAGCTCGTCGACGCCATCCACTTCTATGGCTCCAAGGCGACGGCGTATCTCATGTCCGACCCGGGCTGGATGTACCCGGACGGGAAGGCCCCGCCCATGCCGGAGGGGATGCCCCTGCCTCCCATGCCGGGCATGGGGCCAAAGGAGCCCGAATGCACGGAGACGGACCGTGCCCGCTCCGCCGAGGACGACAGTCCTCCGATGGCGCCCGTCAGCTCCTATACCCGGGAGATGATGGAGAACTACTGCAGGAACGCGGCGCAGGAAGCCTCCGACCTCAAGCGCCTCGGCTTTGATATCATCTCCATGCACAGCTGCTACCGCCACTCTCCCCACGCACGCTTCCTCTCTCCGCTGACGAACGACCGCACCGACGAGTACGGTCCGCAGACCGTGGAGAGCCGCAGCCGGTTCATCCTGGACATCTACCGGGCCATCCGCCGGGCGGTGGGCCCGAATACCCCGCTGGAGATCGTCGTCTCCGTGGATGAGGCGGAGGTGGGCGGCTATACCGTGGAGGACACCATCGAGTTCTGCCGGCTGGCGAATGGGCTCATCGACATCATCCACCTGCGCGCCGGAGAGATGGATCCTCAGCACCCGCTGGGCTTCACCTCCACCGAGGCGATGCCTACGCCGTACCTGGATCGCATGGGAAGGGTGACGCAGGCCGTCCATGAGCTCGGGCTGGACATGGTCGTCGTGGCATCTGCCGGCTTCCAGGATCCTGCCTGGGCCAATCAGGCGCTGGTCGACGGCAAGGCCGATCTTATCGGTATGGCCCGCAGCTGGATCAACAACGAAGATTACGGCAAAAAGGTGCTGGAAGGCCGGGGAGAGGATATCGTCCCTTGCATTCGCTGCAACAAATGCCATGTCCCCAACGGTAAAGACATGTGGCGCTCCGTCTGTTCCGTGAACCCCCGGCTGGGACTGGAGGACAAGCTGGAGCGCATGTTCGATGCCAAACCCTTGAAGGCGCTGAAGTGCGCTGTGATCGGCGGCGGCCCGGCGGGAATGGAGTTTGCCCGTGTCGCGGCGGAGAGAGGGCATAGTGTCACCCTGTTCGAGGCGACGGATCAGCTGGGTGGTCAGCTCAAGCACGCAGATTATCCCTCCTTCAAGTGGCCTCTGCGGAAGTTCAAGGATTTCATGATCGCGCAGATGGATCGGCCGGGCATCGAGATCCGACTGAACACGAAAGCCACTCGGGAAACCCTGGAGGGGGAGGGGTACGACGTCGTGATTGCCGCGCTCGGCTCCCGGCCGAGGCGGCTGACCGTACCCGGAGCGGACGGCCCTAACGTCCACTATGCCGCCGAGGTCTACGGCACGATGGAGGAAAAGCTTTCGGACGACATCGTGATGATCGGCGGCGGGGAGATCGGCGTTGAGACCGCACTGTATCTGTGCGAACTGGGAAAGAACGTGACGGTCCTGGCCCGCCGGAATGAGCTCATCCCCGATGCGCCTCACGCCCACTACAAGAACATGGTGCACAATTATTGGCGTTCCCAGCCGAATTTCCGGTTCCAGTGCGGCGTCACGATCGACTCCATCGACCCGGACGGCGTCAATTACACCGATTGGAAGGGCAAAAAGCACAAGATCGCCTGCGGCGACGTGCTCGTGAGCATCGGCGCCGATGCACTGACGGAGCAGACCATGGAGTTCGCGGGCGTCACGGACCGGATGTTCGTCATCGGCGACTGCGACGGCGCGGGTGATGTGCAAAAAGCCATGCGCTCCGCCTTTGGCATCGCTGTCAGCCTGTAAGCTCGTTTGAAGACGGCGCCAGTATAAACGATTGCCGGCACAGGCGGCGTGACTATACCGGATAAGCTCGACAGCAGGAATCTAAAACATATAATTTGTAAAGCCAGCGAGAGAAGCCAAAACCGGCATCTCTCGCTGGTGTTTTTATTGTTGTCATACCGGGGCTGAAAAAGTAGTAAATCAGTAGTAAAAGT
>CAJOIG010000250.1 GCA_905234575.1 uncultured Oscillospiraceae bacterium | reverse complement strand
TGACTTCTGGTTCGGCGGCTACTCCGATCCTCTGGCCTCCATCGCGAAGCCCCCCATCGCGGACGACTGCCCCATGAACTCCGTGGAGCAGGTCCTGTATCGCCCGAACCTGCCCGACGCCATCCTGAATGGCCACTATGAGTGGTACGGCGAGGGCTTCTGCGGCGGCGGCATCGACCTCGAGTTCACCCGCCACGTCTATCCCGCGCCCGGGTACAACAAGGTCCACTGCTTCTGGCGCTACGGCGGCTCCTTCTTCGGCACCATGCTGGACACCAACAAGTGGGCCAAGATGTACAAGAGCCCCGAGCTCGAGTTCGTCATCAACCAGGACATCTACCTCACCCCCGAGACCCGTCACGCGGACGTCATCCTGCCCGCCTGCACGAACCTCGAGCGCGTGGACATCGGTGAGGTCGGCTCCTCCGGCCTCGGCGGCTACTGCTCGCACTCCGAGTCCGGCAACTCCTGGCAGATGATCGTCTTCCAGGACAAGGCCATCGAGCCGCTGTGGGACTCCCGCTCCGACTTCTGGATCTTCTCCCAGGTCGCCGCGCGCCTCGGCTGGGGCGAGCGCTTCACCGAGGGCCGCACCGAGGAGGAATGGGCCAAGCGCTTCTGGCAGTTCTCCGACCTGCCCAAGGCCATGAGCTGGGAGGACTTCAAGAAGAAGGGCTACTACATCATCCCCGTCTCCAACCACAAGGAAGACATCGACCCGAAGACCGGCCTCTACGAGAACTGGGACCGCCGTCCCGGCTTCCAGTGGTTCGCGGAAAACCGCGCCTGCGACACCATGAACCACAAGGTGCTCGGCACCTTCTCCGGCAAGTTCGAGTTCGTGTCCGAGTCCCTGACCTACTGGGCGCCGGACGACGAGGCCCGCCGTCCCATCCCGCAGTACCAGGACTCCTGGGAGGGCCACAAGTCCCTCACCGCGGACAAGTACCCGTACGGCCTCATCTCCCCGCATCCGCGCTTCGACTATCACACCCACTACAACCAGCACGCCAAGTGGCTGTGGGAGGTCCCCAAGAACCGCGTCATCATCAACGGCAACCCGTACCTCGTCTGCCACATCAACCACGAGGTGGCCGAGCAGAAGGGCATCAAGGACGGCGACGTCGTCCGGCTGTACAACGACCGCGGCAGCGTCCTGTGCGTCGCCCGGGTGACCTGGCGCGTCTGGCCGCAGACCATCCACGCCTACACCTCCTCCGGCATCTATAACCCCATCGAGTACGGCAAGGTCGGCAGCACCGACAAGGGCGGCTCCATCAACGTCCTCACGCCGGGCCGGCTCATCGGCGACTATGTCCCCGCCATGGCTCCGTACAGCTGCAACATCGAGGTGGAAAAGGCCGATCCCGACCCGAACTTCGGCCAGGGCTGGGAGTTCATCCTGGACGCCGTCGATAAGCAGCAGCTCGAGACCGAGCGCCCCATCCGCACCTCCGCCGCGGCAGACCTGCTCTTCGGCGAGAAAGACTGAGAGGTGGACTTAACATGCTGAAAACCAAAATGAAAAAGCCCGGCATCGCCATCAATTCCGCCCGCTGCATGGCGTGCTACGCCTGCTTCATGGCCTGCAAGGATGAGCACTGCGGCTGGGATACCGCCCTGTCCAAGGCCCAGCCCGAGCTCGGCCAGTACTGGATGAACATCGTCGAGTGGGAGCGCGGCGACAATCCCCGCCACGTCCGCACGGCCACCGTGCCCGTGCCCTGCAGCCACTGCGACAACCCCGCCTGCGCCGCCGCCGCGAAGGACGGCGCCGTGTACAAGCGCGAGGACGGCATCGTCATCATCGACCCGGAGAAGGCCGTCGGCCAGAAGGCCATCGTCGACGCCTGCCCCCAGGGCTCCATCTTCTGGAACGAGGAGCTCCAGCTTCCCCAGAAATGCACCATGTGCGCCGAGCTGCTGGACGATCCCGACTATCCCGGCTTCGAGCCCCGCTGCGTCGAGGCCTGCCCGAACCAGGCCCTGGTGTTCGGCGATCTGGCCGATCCCGACAGCAGGATCTCGAAGCTCATCGCGGCGAACAAGGTCACGCCCTGGAAGGGCATGTCCGGCTCCGTCGTCCATCTGAACATCCCCGGCAAGTTCCTCGCGGGCACCGTGGCGTACCCGAAGGAGCTCGAGGAGGTCTGCATCGGCGCGAAGGTGAAGCTCACCTGCAACGACTGCGGCACCGTCCGCGAGACCGAGACCAACTGGGCCGGCGACTATGAGTTCGACGACCTGCCCGAGGGCAAGAGCTACACCGTGGAGATCACATTCCCCGGCTTCAAGCCCGCCGTCTACGAGAACGAGCGCACGGATCACGACCACTACGTCGGCATCACCTACCTCGTCCCCGAGGACTGATACCCGCCACCGTCCCGGCCTCATCCTCCGATGGGGCCGGAACCCTTGTCATACTATACTGAAAGGAAGCGAATCCCATGGAAATGCGTACCGCCGTCATCGTGGACGCCTGCCGCACCGCCGTCGGCAAGATGGGCGGGGCGTGCAAGCCCCTGTCCGCTCTGGACATGGCCTGCGCCACGATGAAGGGAAACCTGGACCGCACCGGCATCGACCCCGCCGAGATCGACGAGGTCATCCTCGGCCAGTGCCGCCAGACCTCCGATGAGCCCAACATCGCCCGCGTGGCGGCCCTCAAGGTCGGCATCCCCGACAAATGCGCCGCCCACACCGTCATGCGCCAGTGCGCCTCCGGCATGACCGCCGTCCAGAACGGCGCCATGCAGATCATGACCGGCGTCTCCGACGTCGTCCTCGCGGGCGGCACGGAGAGCATGTCGAACGCCGTGTTCTATGTCCGCGGCGCCCGCTGGGGCCTCGGCACCGGCAACACCACCTTCGTCGACGCCCTGACCGAGGGCCAGTTCAAGAGCCAGCCTGAGGAGATGTACGGCTCCTACAACATGGGCGCCACCGCGGAGCGCCGCCCTGGAGCTCGGCATCACCCGCGAGGAGCAGGACGCCTTCTCCCTGCAGAGCCAGCGCCGCGCCATCGCCGCCATCGACTCCGGCCGCTTCAAGGACGAGATCATCCCCATGGTCATCCCCCAAGGGAAGAAGAAGGATCCCATCGTCTTCGACACCGACGAGTTCCCCAACCGCACCACGAACGAGGAGAAGATGGCGAAGCTCAAGCCCGTCTTCAGCATTGAGGTCCACGAGGACGGCAAGATGTACAACTCCAAGGAGCTGACCGGCACCGTCACCGCGGGCTCGTCCTCCGGCCGCAACGACGGCGCTTCCTCCATGCTCCTCATGAGCGAGGAAAAGGCCAAGGAGCTTGGCCTCAAGCCCCTCGCGAAGATCATCGGCATGGGACAGAGCGGCTGCGATCCCCAGCAGATGGGCCTCGGCCCCGTGTACGCCGTGCCCAAGGCCCTCAAAAACGCCGGCCTCACCATCGACGACATCCAGCTCATCGAGCTCAACGAGGCTTTCGCCGCCCAGTCACTCGGCTGCATCAAGCTCCTCGGCTGGGAGGACAAGATGGACATCATCAACGTCAACGGCGGCGCCATCGCCCTCGGCCATCCCGTGGGCTCCTCCGGCTGCCGCATCCTCGTCACCCTCATCCACGAGATGAAAAAGCGCGGCCTGAAGTACGGTCTTGCCACCCTGTGCATCGCGGGCGGCATGGGCCAGGCAACCGTTATCGAGATGTGCGAGTAATCGACTGCTGAAAAGAAAGGAATGTGATACCCATGTCCAAGTCCAATAAGATCATCATCCAGTGCTGCATCTGCGGCGCCGGCACCAAGCGCAACCAGGCGCCCACCGTGCCCTACACCCCCGAGGAGATCGCCCGCGAGGTCGTCGCCGTCGCGAAGGCCGGCGCCTCTGTCGCCCACATCCACGTCCGCGAGGACAAGGAAGTCAACGGCAAGATG
>CAJOIG010000249.1 GCA_905234575.1 uncultured Oscillospiraceae bacterium | reverse complement strand
TCATGCAGGACGCGGGGCTGTTCCAGGGGGACATCTACTCCAACATCGTCATCACCGCCCCGGAGCTGACGCTGGACGACGCCTGGGAAGCGGCGGAAACGGCGGGCATCGCTGACGACATCCGCGCCATGCCCATGGGGATGAACACCATGGTCTCCGAGGGTCAGGGCGGCATTTCCGGCGGGCAGCGCCAACGGTTGATGATCGCCCGCGCCATCGCCCCGAAGCCGAAGCTTCTCATTTTCGACGAGGCGACAAGCGCGCTGGACAACAAGACGCAGAAGCAGGTCTCCGAGGCGCTGGACGCCATGGGCTGCACCCGCATCGTCATCGCCCACCGACTGAGTACCATCAGGCATTGCGACCGTATCCTGGTGTTGGACGGCGGTCAGATCGTGGAGGATGGCACCTACGACGAGCTGATCGACAGAGGCGGCTTCTTCGCCGAGCTGGTGGAACGCCAGCGGCTGGATACGGCGGGATAAAGCAAGAGAACAAAAATAAATATATTTTAAAGGAGCATACGAACATGAAAGACATGAAAGAGCTGGATCTGAATGCCCTGGAGCATGTGGCGGGAGGCGCGAACATTGAACCGGTGGTCGATCTGCTCGACCCCGCGCAGGAGAACTGGCGCGACGCCATCAAGTCCAGCGCACAGGCCCGAAAGACCCATGCGGGGACCTCTCTGGAGCAGACGATCACAGACATTCAGAGCAGCTATCGCGGCTATGGTATGGAGCTGATCCATCTCGCCGAGTACCTCACCTCTGTTTGGGATACCCTCTGACTCTGACACCGAAGAGCGTCGACGGATGGATGGTCTACCATGTATGAAAGAAGAAAACCCTCATGGCAAACAGATTTGAAATGAATGAAGCATTGAAGTCCAGGCTGCTCGGTGCAGAAAATGCCGAACAGGCGGAGGACATCCTGAAAGAGGCCGGGCAGACGGTCACGGCGGAGGATATCGCCCATCTCTGGGACGAGATCAGCAGCTACCGGAAGGACAAGGAGCTGTCTCTGGACGAGCTGGAGTCCGTATCCGGCGGCGCGGACCGGGACTGGCTTACCGACGGCTGCGCGGCCTCGGTGGAACCGAAGAGCTGGTGCAATTCCAACGACAGCTGTATATGGTGGGACGTGACCTACGACCATGAACCGGCCAATATCCACTGTCCGAACTGCGGGGCGTTTATGTACGTGAATTGGGTGGATTATGATCCCAACCCGTCAAATGATACTTACCACTATAAATGCAAAAACTGCGGAACTGAGAAATCGTACTGAACCAACCATGACAGGAGTTCTCGATATCCTCGCTGCGGAATACCCGCAGTTGTACTTAAACCCGGATGCCGACACACAGGAGACCTACCGCAGGGTCGTCCTGCAAGGCGAGGAACCGGAGGAAAGGAGCCTCGGCCACTATGTGGGCGATCAGCATGACCACATGGAGACGGTCGATACCTCCGCCGGGCCTGTTCATGTCGTCACGCTGGGCAGCCGCCGGGATTTCGAGCTTGTCCTGCGCGGCCTTATGGCGGCAAAGAACGGACCGAAAGCCACGATCCCGGAAAGCCAGGGCGCGGCGATGCTGACGGTGTTCAACTGGCCGCGGATCCGGGCGCATCTGGCGGCCTTCTCGGAGGCGGAGCAGACGGCGGAATTCAAACGCTTTACCTCGGTCAAGGAAAATTACCACGATATGCTGGTCGTCCTCTCCCGCGGCCCGTACAGCGGCGTTCCCGCCACGGCGGTGGGTCTGTCCGAAGAGGAATGGCTCGACCGCTCCGATACCATCCGGCGGTATCACGAGCTGACCCATGTGATCTGCCGCCGCCTGTACCCGGAGGACATCGACTCCATCCGGGACGAGCTGATCGCGGACGCTGTGGGGCTGTACGCAGCCATCGGGCGTTTTGACCCGGAGACGGAAAAGCTGTTCCTCGGCATCAAAGACGGGCGCTATGTCGGCGGGCGGCTGGAGAATTACACCGACGAGCCGGAAAAGCGGATAGATTCGGTCAGCGCTGAGCTTGATCGCATGAAAAATCTCATTGACGTGCGGACGGACATGGAGCCCTTTGCCGTAATCCCCACGCTAATGGAAAAATAACGAATCTGAAATTTGAAAGGAGAACTCACCATGGAAAAGAAATTTGAACCGACCCCGGAGATAAAAGCAAAGCTCGAGGAGCTGAGAACAAAAGCTGAGGCGCATGAGGTGCAGGAGCTGTCCGTTGACGACCTG
>CAJOIG010000248.1:3090-3832 GCA_905234575.1 uncultured Oscillospiraceae bacterium | reverse complement strand
AGGCCCTCAAATACTGGACACCCGTGGACTGGTACAACGGCGGCATGGAGCACACGACCCTGCACCTGCTGTACTCCCGGTTCTGGCATAAGTTCCTCTTCGACATCGGCGTCGTGCCCACGAAGGAGCCCTACGCCAAGCGCACGAGCCACGGCATGATCCTCGGCGAGGGCGGCGTCAAGATGTCCAAATCCCGCGGCAACGTCATCAATCCGAACGACGTCGTGGCGAAGTACGGCGCGGATACCCTGCGCCTTTACACCATGTTCATCGGCGACTTCGAGAAGGCTGCTGCCTGGTCCGACAACGCCGTGAAGGGCTGCAAGCGCTTCCTCGACCGCATCTGGGCCCTGGGCGAGGAGCGCCTTCCCGGCGACGATACCGCCCTCTCTCCGGCGAACGAGGCCGCCGTCCACCGCACCATCAAGAAGGTGACGGAGGACATCGAGGAGATGAAGTTCAATACCGCCATCGCCGCCATGATGGCCCTCGTGAACCAGTTCTACGAGACGAAGCCGTCCCGGGGCGACCTGCGGACGCTGCTTCTTCTGCTCAGCCCGTTTGCTCCCCATTTTGCGGAGGAGCTCTGGGAGCTGCAGGGCTTCGGCGGCGGGTACGCCATGCTCCAGCCCTGGCCCGCCTTTGACGAGGCGAAGATGGTCGAGGCCACGAAGGAGCTCGCCATCCAGATCAACGGTAAGGTCCGCTCCGCCGTGACCGTGCCCGCCGACGCGGCGGACGA
>CAJOIG010000248.1:0-3071 GCA_905234575.1 uncultured Oscillospiraceae bacterium | reverse complement strand
CCAAGGTCCAGCGGGCCATGGAGGGCATGGAGCTCGTCCGCACCATCGTCGTGAAGAACAAGCTCGTGAACCTCATCCTGAAGCCGAAGAAGTGAACCCTGCCCCGCCCGGAACTTTTGCGGGCGAAGAAGCAAGAATTTCTTGACAACGGGAGTCGAACCCATTATAATATGCAAGGTTCGATTTTTTCGGCCGAACGGCAAACACCCGATATAAAGCACATGAGGCGTATTCGAGAGGAGGGAAAAGTCAATGTCTGAAATCCACGTCAAAGAGGGCGAATCTCTCGACAACGCGCTCAAGCGTTTCAAGCGCAGCTGCCAGAAGTCCGGCGTCATGAACGATCTGCGCCGCAAGGAGTACTACCAGAGCCCCAGCGTCAAGCGCCGCAAGAAGTCCGAGGCCGCGCGCAAGAACAAACATAAGCGCTATTGATCCTACCTAAAAAAGCACACGGGAAAACCCCGTGTGCTTTTCGTTTGACCTTTTCCCTTACTTCAACGGTTCCGGCACATGCGTCAGCAGATAGTCGATCCAGAGCTGGGAGGCGGCGTCCGTGAAGTGGATGCCCATGTCGTCGGGGTCGCTGCAGTATTCCCGGGCGAGGTTCCCGTCGCCGTCGCGGAACATGGGCCCGCAGTCGATGAAGTACCATTGCCGCTCGATGCAGATCTGCCGCATGGCCTCGTTGTATTCGTTGATGCGGTCGTTGTTCAGCGCGTCGTACCAGATGGTGCTCGTCCGGGTCATGGGCGGCACGGACATGACGAGGATGTTCACGTCCGGGGACTGCGCCAGGATGTTGTCGATCATCTCCTCCATCTCCGAGGCGGCCACGTCGACGCCGAAGCTGATGTTGTTGGTGCCCAGCATGATGTAAACGTTTTTCGCACCGCAGTCCGCGACGGCGTCCTCGAGCTTCGTCTTGACTCCGTTATACTCCGGGTGGACGGATTCGTCCGAGATGTCCCACAGAGCGTTGTGCGCGCTGAGGCTGCCGGAGCAGAGCCATTCCACACCGGGGAGCTGATCGGTGTTCACGCAGTACCAGTGCAGGGAGACCATGATGGAATCCCCGATGAAGGCCGCGTCGGAAAACCAGGCCGGGTCCACGGCGGCGCTCTCCGGCACGGGCCAGGCGAAGTCGTAGGGCGCGGGCGTCGGCTCGGGCGTGGGCGTGGGCTCTGGCGCCGGAGCGGGGGGCTCCGTGGCGTCGGCCTCCGGCTCGGCGTCGGCGGGCGCAGGGGCGGGCTCGGCTTGGGCGGCGGATGCCGACGCGTCGGCGGAGAGAGCCGGCGGCGCGCTCGTCTCACGTCTGCAGCCGGCGCAGACGCAGAAAAGCAGAACGGCGAGGACCGCCGCGATTCGTTGTTTCATGGCAAAGAGGCTCCTTTTCGTGGATTTCTGCGGCCATTATAATCCCGCCGGGTCCGTATTGCAAGCAAGCCCGAAGGGGCTTTTCGGTTTTTGTTGAAAAACCGGATTGGGTATAGTATAATAAACTGATATTTTATGGAATAGGAGGACCTGGGCCATGGAAAACGCCATCGAGACCCTGCGCCGATGGGTGGAGGAGAGCGACAACATCGTCTTTTTCGGCGGCGCGGGCGTGTCCACGGAGAGCGGCATCCCGGATTTTCGCAGCGTGGACGGCCTGTACAACCAGACCTGGAAGTATCCTCCCGAGACCATCCTCTCCCACAGCTTTTTCGAGCGGGACCCCGAGGAGTTCTACCGCTTCTACCGGGCGAAGCTCGTCATCCGCGGCGCGAAGCCGAACGCGGCGCATCTGCGCCTCGCGGCCCTCGAGCGGGAGGGAAAGCTCAAGGCCATCCTCACCCAGAACATCGACGGTCTGCACCAGGCCGCGGGCAGCCGCGAGGTCCTCGAGCTGCACGGCTCGACCCACCGGTGCTACTGCGCCCGCTGCCGCAAGCCCTACGATCCGTCCTTCATAAACGACGGCGAGGGCGTGCCCCGCTGCGGCTGCGGCGGCGTCGTCCGGCCGGACGTGGTGCTCTACGAGGAGGCGCTGGACGAGGACGTGATCGACCGCAGCGTCCGGTACATCGCCCGGGCGGATATGCTCATCATCGGCGGCACCAGCCTGAACGTCTATCCCGCCGCGGGACTCATCAATTACTACCGCGGGCATAAGCTCGTTCGCGTCACGCCCCGGGACAGCGAGGCCGACCTCATCGTCCGGGGCAACATCGGGGAGGTCTTCTCGCAGATATGAACCGGGTGGACATCCTCGGCGTCCGGTTCGACCCCGTGATGCTGGATGAGGCCGTGGAGCGGGCGCTCGCCCTTATGGCGCGGCGCGGCGCGTACGTCTGCACGCCGAACCCGGAGATGATCCGGCGCTGCCGGAAGGACCCGGCGCTGATGGAGGCCGTGAATGCCGCGGACCTCGTCCTGCCGGACGGCGTGGGCGTATTATGGGCGGCCCGGCGCTTCGGCACGCCCCTGCCGGAGCGGGTGCCCGGGGTGGACTTCGCCTCGGAGCTCATGCGCCGGATGCGCGGCAGCGTGTATATCCTCGGGGGCCGGCCGGGGGTCGCGGAGAAGGCGGCGGAGAACCTCGCCGCGGCGTATCCACACCTGACCGTCGTCGGCGCGCGGGACGGCTTTTTCTCCGATGAGCTCGCCCTCACGGCGGAGCTGGGGGAGACGCGCCCCGACCTTCTTATCGTGTGCCTCGGCATGGAGAAGCAGGAGCTCTGGATGGCTGCGCACCGGGACCTGCCCGTGGGGCTCATGGCCGGGCTCGGCGGTACGGTGGACGTGCTGGCCGGCACGGCGCAGCGGGCGCCCGTCCGGTGGCAGAAGCTCGGCCTCGAGTGGCTCTACCGCCTGCTGCGGGAGCCGACGCGCTTTCGGCGGCAGCTTTCGCTCGCCGCCTATGTATGGGATGTAATCAAGAGGAAACAGACATGGCACAAGGAAAACTGATCGTCCTGGAGGGCATTGACGGCAGCGGGAAATCCACCCAGTACCGCCTTCTGAAGGAGCGCTTCGAGCGGGAGGGCATCGCCTACACCAGCACGGTGTTCCCGCGCTACGACGAG
>CAJOIG010000247.1 GCA_905234575.1 uncultured Oscillospiraceae bacterium | reverse complement strand
GCCTGTTCCCATTGGATCCCCTCGGTTTCCGGAGCCAGCGCAGCAAAATGTATTACATTTGCTCTGTCTCCGGAAATGCAAAAATGCCCCGACTTCCATTCGTAGGCATGGATGAAAGTCGGAGCCTTTTTGCCGCGCTTCGGTTTTCATTTTCCCCGGCAGGCATCGCCGGGCAAAACCGAAACCCCGCGCATCGCTGCGGCGGGACGAGAGAGACTATGACAAGGACCGGCAGCTGCCCGCCGGTCCTTGTCGTTGTTTCCTTGTTTATTTCGGCATGACGACGATATCGCCCTGCCAGCTGCCGCCGGCGGAGACATCCACCGCCGCCCCATTCAGGGTGACGATACCGTTCACAACGGAGCTGCCGTCCACGGTGAGGCTCGTAAGATAGCTCTCGCCGGTCACGTTCCAGACGGAGCCGTTCGCGAGGCTCACGATGACACCGTTGTTCACCGCCGGGCAGGGGGTGTTCACCAGCACGCCGAACATGCGGTAATCCTCCTCGTTGATGTAAAGCTCATCCTTCAGGTGATCGGAGGAGGACGACGTAATGACGCCGGTAACCTCCGTGTTATCGAAGTTCAGGGCCATGTTCATCTCGCCGGAAGCCTTGGTGTAGCCCACGGCGTTGTAGAAATCGCCCTCGAGCTCGATGTTCGAGAAGTTCGACACCGCAGCATTCTCCACCGAAGTCACGTCAAAGCCCTCGTCCCGCGTCGGGTCCTCGGTCGGCTCGGTGTAGGGGTTGCCGGTGGGACCGGGGTCGTCGCTGTCCATGACCTGCATGAGAATGCCGTTGTCCGCCACGATGCTCGCGCCCTCGGAGCCGTCCACGGTGAGCGTGATCTTCTGGCCCTTGTTCAGGAAGAAGGTCTCGCCGGTGTGGATGTCCGTATCGCCGGTGATATCCACGGTGCCGGTGCTGGTGCACATGATGCCGAAGCGGCGGGAGTGGATGGTGCTGCCCTGCTCGGGAAGGGCGTCCAGCTCCTCCTCCGTGAGGCCGAGCTCCAGCTCGTCGTTGAGGGAGGCAACGAGCTCCTTGTCGCTGTCGCCGATGGTGATGAAGCCGCCCTTCACGGTGACGATGTCGAAGTCCACGTCCATGGTGCAGCCCAGGAAGCGCTCCGTGGGGTTGCCGATGGCATAGGCGCCGTAGCCGCCGATCTCATTGCCGGTGACGGCGATGAAGCTGTTGATGGCTGTGAGGTACGGGCTCGTGCAGTTGTCGGTGGACAGGACGCCCCAGCCCTCCGCGGAGACCCAGGAGTTGATGTAGGCGGAGCGGGTGCCCGTGCCGATAAGGTTCGTGCCGCGGCAGTTGCCGGTGGAGCCGCCCACGGGGAAGCCGCCGCGCATCTGCGCCACGTCCGCGCTGGGGACGTAGTCCTCGGGCAGGACGCCGTCCGTCGCCACGAGGGTGGAGTTCTTCACGATGAGGTTCGCACCGTCGGCGGCAATCGCCGTCGTGCGAACGACACCCTTGTTGACGACCGTGCAGCCGTCCAGAACGAGGCGGGTCCCCTCGCCCTTCGCCACGACGGCCGCGCCCTGGCCGACCATGTCGCTGCGGCCGTTGCCCACCAAATGGATGATCACGTTCTCGATGGTGTGGTCGCCGCCCTCGGCGAAGATGCCGTTGAAGCTCTCGCCGGTGGAGAAGATGCGGTAGTTCTTCATGGAGGCCGCATCGCCCAGCACGGCTGCCGGCACGGACAGCGCCGGGTTCACCCCGTTTTCATCGAGATACACCGCCTGGCGGATGGGAAACACCAGGCTCTGATAGCTCACGTTGTGCGCCTCGGTCACGGTGAGGACGACGTCGCCCTCGTACACGCCCGGCAGGAGATACGTCTCGGTGCCGGTGGTCGTCACCAGGGCCTGGCCGGTCTCGATCCCGTCCACGGTGAGGGTGACGGCATAGCCCGCGGGTGCGGCGATCGCGCCGCCCTCCTCGATCACGAGGCGGGAGAGCACCGCGCTCTCCGACAGGATCACGGGCTCGGATACGACGAGTTCCTCCGTACCCGCCGCGATCTCGATCGGCGTTCCCACGGGCTCCGGTAGTTCTGCCGGCTCCTCCGACGAGGCGAAGGCCGCGCCGCAGAGCGTCAGCGCCATGCACAGGCACAGCAGGATACTCAGCAGTTTCTTCATGTTCGTTCCCCTTTCTAATAATTTCCTCGGCTTATTAAGTTGCCAGAGTTATTATCCGACGATGATGACACCGTCGTTCATCACAAAGGAAATGTCGTTCAGGGCGGCAAAGCTCGC
>CAJOIG010000246.1 GCA_905234575.1 uncultured Oscillospiraceae bacterium | reverse complement strand
GCGGCTGCGCCCCGCGATCCTGTGGGCGGGGCTGACGGCGGTGACGGCGCTGCTGTACCGCTCTGTGCGGAAGCCGTATCTGGCCGGGGCGGCCCTGGCGGCGGGCGGCGTTTTGGCCTTCTCCCGGCTGTACGCCTGGGCGATGGAGCGCTTTGGCCTCTTCGGCGGGGCCTACGGCGGAATCGCCGCGGCCGCCGCCACGCTGTATTGGATGTACGGCGCGCTGTATATCCTGCTGGCCGGCGCGTGGTTCGGAGCGCAGTTAGTTATTAATAATCGTTAATTCTGTAATAAGGACAACTTACGACCCCGTTTGTTGGTCAATCTGCCCTCTTGCCGACCAATATATGGCATGATATAATATAAAATACACATATTAGCAGGTTAGGATTGTGTAGTTTTAATAGAATAGGAGAGTGAGAGCGGTTTGAGTCGACTGAGTATCTATACCCCGGAGAAATCCCAGGCGGTCGTGGACGATCTCTACGAGAACCTGCAGCGCCGCATCGAGGTCGCGCCCCAGGGCAACTGCCCCGTGGAGCTGACAGACGCCTTCCTGCGTCTGTGCCTCGCGCAGAGCTGCGGCAAGTGCACCCCCTGCCGCATCGGACTGACGCAGCTTTCCGCCCTGGTGGAGAAGATCCTCGAGGGCGAGGGCACGGCTCAGGACCTGATGATCCTCGAAAAGGCGTCCTACGCCATCGTGGATTCCGCGGACTGCGCCATCGGACGGGAGGCTGCCGCCGCGGTGCTGGACGCCTTGAAGGGCTTCCGGGACGATTTCGAATCCCATCTGCATACCGGACGCTGCATGTCGAGCTTCTCGGCGGTGCCCTGCGTGTCCTTCTGCCCGGCGCACGTAGACATCCCCGGCTACATAGCCCTCGTCCGCGAGGGCCGCTACGCCGACGCCGTGCGCCTCATCCGGGAGGACAATCCCTTCCCCAGCGTCTGCGGCCTCATCTGCGAGCATCCCTGCGAGAACCACTGCCGCCGCAACATCATGGACGCCTCCGTGAACATCCGCGGGCTCAAGCGCGTCGCGGTGGAGCGGGCCGGGCATGTGGAGGCGCCTCCCTGTCTGCCTCCCACGGGCCGCACCGTCGCCGTCATCGGCGGCGGCCCCACCGGCCTCACCGCGGCCTACTTCCTCGCCCTCATGGGCCACTCCGTCACCGTGTACGAGCGGCGGAAGAAATTCGGCGGCATGCTGCGCTACGGCATCCCCCGCTATCGCCTGCCCGAGAAGTTCCTGGATGAGGACATCAACGTCATCCTCTCCACCGGGATCGAGGCCTACACGAACGTGGAGATCGGCAGGGACATCAGCTTCGCCGAGATCCAGGAGAAGTTCGACGGCGTGTACATCGCCATCGGCGCCCACTCCTACAAGACCCTCGGCATCCCCGGCGAGGACGCGAAAAACGTCATGTCCGCCGTTCAGCTCCTCGGCGCGATGGGCGACGACGAGCCCCTGGACATGACCGGCAAGAACGTGGTGGTCATCGGCGGCGGCAACGTCGCCATGGACGCGAGCCGCACGGCCCTGCGCCTCGGCGCGGCGAACGTGAAGGTCGTCTACCGCCGCCGTCAGTCCGACATGACCGCCCTGCCCGCCGAGATCCTCGGCGCCGTTGCGGAGGGCGTGGAGCTCGTCACGCTGATGGCTCCCGTGGAGATCCTCACGGACGAGGCCGGCGCCTGCCGCGCGGTCCGGGTCAAGCCCCAGATCCCCGGCGACTACCGGGGCGGCCGTCCCGCGCCGAAGAACGCGAACCTCCCCGAGGAGGAGTTACCGGCGGACGTGGTGATCGTCGCCATCGGCCAGGCCATCGAGTTCGGCCACTTCGCGGAGGCGGGCATCACCGCCACCCGGGCCGGCACCCTGCAGGCGGACACCTCCGGCGCCGTGGCCGGCGCGAACGGCATCTACGCCGGCGGCGACTGCGCCTCCGGTCCCGCGACGGTCATCAAGGCCATCGAGGCCGGCAAGACCGCCGCCGCGAACATCGACGAGTACCTGGGCTTCCATACCGAGCTGCCCTTTGACATCCCCGTTCCCTCCGCGAAATCCAAGCTGCGGGCCCCCTGCGGCCGGTGCAACATGACCGACCGGCCCGCCGACGAGCGCGTGAAGGACTTTGATCTCATCGAATACTGCATCACCAGGAGTGCTCCCGCTGCCTGCGCTGCGACCACTTCGGCTACGGCTCGTTCCGCGGAGGGAGGAAGGCTGCATGGTAACCATCACGATCGACGGCCGCAAGGTCACCGTGCCCGAGGGCACCACCATCCTCGAGGCGGCCCGCAGCGTCGGGATCCGCATCCCCACGCTCTGCTACCTCAAGGACGTGAACCAGATCGGCGCCTGCCGCGTCTGCATGGTGGAGGTGGAGGGGCGTGACCATCTCGTCGCCTCCTGCAACGCCCCCTGCGAGGACGGCATCGTCGTCAAGACCAACACCCAGCGCGTGCGGGATACCCGCCGCCTGAACGTGGAGATGCTGCTGTCAAAGCACAACTCCTCCTGCACGAGCTGCGTCCGCAGCGGCAACTGCTCCCTGCAGAGCCTCGCCCGGGACCTGAACGTCCTGGACCTGCCCTTCCCCCATTCGCCGCTGTACCGCGAGTGGGACCACACCGCCCCCCTCATCCGGGATATGTCGAAGTGCATCAACTGCATGCGCTGCGTCTCCGTCTGCGACAAGATCCAGGACATGCATGTCTGGGATGTGACCGGCACCGGCGCGCGCACCGCCGTCGCCGTCCGGGACCGCAAGGAGATCTGGGACGCCGGCTGCACCTTCTGCGGCCAGTGCATCACCCACTGCCCGGTGGGCGCCCTCCGCGCGAGGGACGACACCATGAAGGTCTTCGACGCCATTGCCGATCCCGAGAAGATCACCGTCGTGCAGGTCGCGCCGGCGGTCCGCGCCGCCTGGGGCGAGGATATGGAGCTCACCCGCGAGGAGGCCACGGTGCCCCGCATGGTGGCGAGCCTCAAGGCCATCGGCTTCGACTACGTCTTCGACACCGACTTCTCCGCCGACCTCACCATCATGGAGGAGGGGTCCGAATTCATCGAGCGCATGACCCATCCCGGCGAGTATCCCATGCCCATGTTCACCTCCTGCTGCCCCGGCTGGGTGCGGTACGTCAAGATCCGGCACCCGGAGCTCGCGGACAATCTTTCCACCGCGAAGAGCCCGCAGCAGATGTTCGGCGCGGTCACGAAGACCTATTTCGCGAAGAAGATCGGCGTGGACCCGAGCAAGATCTTCTGCGTCTCCGTCATGCCCTGCACTGCGAAGAAATACGAGGTCGCCGTGGAGGCCGTGAACGACGCCGGCGCGGGCCGGGACGTGGACCTCTCCATCACCACCCGTGAGTTTGCCCGTATGATCCGCGCCTGTCAGATCGAGCCCATGCACCTGGAGGAGGCGGAGTTCGACGATCCCCTCGGCGAGGGCACCGGCGCGGGCGTCATCTTCGGCACCACCGGCGGCGTCATGGAGGCGGCGCTCCGCAGCGCCTATTTCCTCATCACCGGGGAGAACCCGGACGCCGACGCCTTCTCCGGCGTGCGCGGCCTGGACGGCTGGAAGGAGCGCACCTTCAAGGCCGGCGACGTCACCGTCCGCACCGCGGTGGTGAACGGCCTCGGCAACGCCACCAAGCTCATCGACGCCATCCAGAGCGGCAAGGTCCACTATGACTTCGTGGAGGTCATGGCCTGCCCGACCGGCTGCGGCGGAGGCGGCGGCCAGCCCATCGAGGACGGCTGCGAGCTCGGCGGCGACCGCGGAAAGAAGCTCTATGCCCTCGACCGCAGTTCCCACACCCGCTTCTCCCACGAGAACGCGAGCGTCCAGCGGCTGTATGAGGAATACCTCGGCGCGCCGCTGTCGCACGAGGCGCATCATCTGCTGCATACCGATATCAAACAATGGAAACTCTAAGTACGGCTTGCTAAATCGCGTGATACTTCGTTGCGGGAACCTGCGGACGGCGTCACATACACAAAGTATGCTCCTTGTCCGCAGAACCCCGCGCCTCGTCTGACGCGATTTATCGGCGCCTTGCACGGATAGAAAACAGAAGAATCAAGAGAGTCTGTCCGATCAAAGACAGGCTCTCTTTGTTATCTGAAAAAGGCATCATTCCATGCCGAGG
>CAJOIG010000245.1 GCA_905234575.1 uncultured Oscillospiraceae bacterium | reverse complement strand
ACCCAGGGGATGCGGGCGTCCTTGACGCCGGTGGTGAGCTTGCCGTCGGAAAAAGCCCCCGCGCCGCCCTCGCCGAACTGGATGTTCGATTCCGGGTCCAGCACGCCGCGCTCCCGCAGCGCCCGGACCTTTTCCGTGCGGGTGACCGCGTCCTCGCCGCGCTCCAGCACGATGGGCCGCAAGCCTGCCAGCGCCAGCGCGAGGCCGGCAAACATACCCGCCGGACCGAAGCCCACGATCACGGGGCGGTCCTCCGGCAGCTGCGCGGGCTGGGGAACGGCGTATTGGTAATCCGGCGCGGGAACGGCAGTCCGGCAGCGGCGCAGGGCGCTCGCCTCGTCCCGGACCGCGACCTCCACGGTATAGACGAAATGCACGTCGTTTTTCTTCCGCGCGTCCACGGCCCGGCGGACGACGCGCAGGCCGCTCACCGGGCAGCGCAGCAGCTTCTCCGCCTTCTCACGGAGCCGGGTCTCGCTTTCGTCGAGCCCCAGGGGGATCTCCCGAACCCGCAGCATCGTCAGTCCCTCCCCGCGCTCAGTCCCGCCAGGCGTCCGCTGGACCAGGCCCACTGCAGATTGAAGCCGCCGCAATCGCCGTCCACGTCCAGCACCTCACCGCAGGCGTACAGCCACGGCACGAGGCGGCTCGCCATGGTCTCCGGGTCGAACTCCGCCGTGTCCATGCCGCCCGCTGTGACCTGCGCCTCCGCGAAGCCCAGGGTCCCGAGAACGGGAAGCTCGAAGCGCGTGATCTGCGCGGCGACGCCCGCGAGCTGGGCCTCTCTCAAAGACCAGAGGAAGGCGTCCAGAGCCACGCCCTCCCGCCGGAGCACCGTGCGGGCAATAGAATTATGTAAACATCCGCTCAAAATATTTTCCGTTTTACTGTTGGGAAAAGCGGATTGTTTTTCGAAAAGATAAGAAATTATGTCAACTTCATCCAATTCCGGCAGCAACCGCAGGACGAGGGTGCATCCCTCGCCGGCGACCGACGCCGCCCGGGAGATGTCGTACACCGCGGGACCGGTGACGCCGTACTCGGTAAACTGGACCTCCCCCTCGGCCTCCGCCAATACGCCGCCGCGCTCCAGCGTCAGCTTCGCCTGGGTCCGCACACCCTTCATGGCGCGGGTCCAGGTGTTTTCCGTTTTGAGCTGGACCAGGGAGGGCCGCAGGGCCGTGCGACGGTGCCCGAGGGAGGCGAGCAGCTCGTAGCCGTCCTTCACGCCGCCGAGCTTTGCTCCCGCCATGCCGCCGCAGGCGACGATGAGCCGGCCGCAGGCCACGGTCTCCCCCTGGCCGGAGGTCACGGCAAAGCCCGTGTCCGTCCGGCGCACGGCGGACGCGGTGAAGCCTGTGACGGTCTCCACGCCCCGGGCGTCCAGCGCGAGGCGCAGCACGTCCAGCACGCTGCCGGCGGTGTTGGACAGAGGATAGACCCGGCCGCCCGGCTCCTCCCGGGTGAGCAACCCCAGGTCCCGGAACCAGGCCAGCGTATCGGGCACGTTGAACCGGGCCAGGGCGGGCCGGACGAAATCCGGGTGCTCACTGTGGTAGCGCGAGGGGGCGGCGCCGGTGTTCGTCAGGTTGCAGCGGCCGTTGCCGGTGGCGAGGAGCTTGCGCCCCACGCGGCTCTGCCGTTCCAGAAGGAGCACGCGGTTTCCCAGGGTCTCCCGCGCGGCCAGGGCGGCGGCCATCCCGGAGGCGCCGCCGCCGAGGACGGCGATGGTATTCGTCTTGCGTTCTGTTCTGGGCATGGAGCTCTCCCTATAAAGCACGCCGCCGAGAGGCATCCCGGCGGCATGAGTTCATCGTTTGGATTTTGTGCCGTAATAGGCGTCGATCTGCTGCTGTTCGTCGTTCACGAGCCAGCGGTTCACATACACAAGGCGGTCGTAGTAGTAGCCCACGCGCAGGCGGTGGAAGAACTGGCGGTAGTCGTTCAGGAAGTCCGCCCATTTCTCGCCGGCGACGATGCGCCTTGCCTCGCGGAGGATGCGCTGCTGGGTAGGGGAAACGGCCATGCTCTTCACCTCCGGCCATGAGAGTTTGCCCGCTTATTATAGTACAGCGGACGCCGGACTGTCAAGCGGCCTAAACGTGCAGCACCGCGCTCGCGATGGCGAAGTAGATGAGAAGGCTCAGCGCGTCCACGATGGTGGTGATGAAGGGGCTTGACATCACCGCGGGGTCCAGGCCCAGCTTTTCCGCCAGCATCGGCAGGGTGCAGCCGATGAGCTTCGCCATGAGGACGACGAGGGCCATCGTGACGCACACGGTCAGCGC
>CAJOIG010000244.1 GCA_905234575.1 uncultured Oscillospiraceae bacterium | reverse complement strand
CTGTTCGGCACCCCCCTCGCCGCGGCGATCCTCTCCATGGAGATCGTCAGCGTCGGCGTGATGTATTACTCCGCCATCGTGCCCTGCGTCCTTTCCGCGCTCATTGCGGAGTGGATGGCGGGCTTTCTCGGCGAGCATCCGACGGCGTTTTCCGTGGCCTCCGTGCCGGGCCTGACCCTGCCGGTCATCGGCAAGCTCATCGCCCTGGGCGTGCTGTGCGCCTTCGTGGCCGTGCTCTTCTGCGTGGTCATGCACAGCGGCCCGAAGCTCTACGCCCGGATCACGAAAAACCCCTATCTGCGGGCCCTGCTGGGCGGCGTTTTGGTCGTCGGGCTGACGCTCCTGCTCGGCCGGGACTACAACGGCGCGGGCATCGGCGTCATCGAGAGCGCTCTCGCGGGCGAGGCCCGGCCCGAGGCGTTCCTTCTGAAGATGATCTTCACGGCGCTGACCCTGGCCGCGGGCTTCAAGGGCGGCGAGATCGTTCCGGCGTTTTTCTGCGGGGCGACCTTCGGCTGCTTCTATGGGTCGCTGCTGGGCCTCCCGGCGTCCTTCGCGGCGGCGGTGGGCATCGTGGCGGTGTTCTGCGGCGTGACGAACTGCCCGCTGACCTCCATCCTGCTCGCGTACGAGCTCTTCGGCGGGGAGGGCCTGCCCCTGTACACCCTTGCCATCGCCGTGAGCTATATGCTCTCGGGGTACTACAGCCTCTACCACGCCCAGAAGATCGTGTATTCGAAGCTCCGCCCCGAGTACGTGAACCACGAGACCCATTGAAATCTTGCGGGTCTGTTTCCGCCAGGCTTCGTCATCGTCCTTGACGGGCTCCAAGCCCGCCTGCGTCCTCTTCCTCGCCGGACGAAAACATCCCTCGCAATCTTACGATTCGAATCGAACGAGCCGACCCTGTTCATGGGGTCGGCTCGGGTCTTTATGCCTCCGGGGGCCGGGCGGTCATCGCTGCCGCCGGTCCTTTCCGGAGCGGATATAGTAGTCTCGCTTGGCTGCGTACATCCGCTGGTCCGCCGCCTTCAGGAGGTCGTCAAGGTCCGCGAACTCCTGCGAGGACGCGAGCCCGCAGGAGAGGGAGATCCCGTCGATGAACCGCCCCTTCCAGGCGGCGCTCACGGTCTCCAGCCGCTTCAGGCTCTCCTCCGCGTCCGCCGCGGGTCCCCGCGCGAGGACGCAGAACTCATCCCCGCCGATGCGGTAGATCGTGTCGACGCCGGCGAAGCTCCGCCGGAGGCATTCCGCCGCGCCGACGATCAGCTCATCCCCCGCCTCGTGGCCGAGGGTGTCGTTCGCGGCCTTCAGTCCGTTGATGTCGGCCATGACGAACCAGCAATCCGCGGGCAGAGCCGCGGCGAGCCCGTCGATCTTCTCGGAATAGGCGCGGCGGTTCCCGAGCCCCGTCATCGGATCCTGATAGGCGTATCGGGTCTGCAGGTCCGCCAGCTTCGACGCGGCTTCCGCAAAGCGGTAGCGCTCGAACCGGGACTTGTTGACAAAATGCCCGAGCAGGAGCCCGATGGTGGAAAAGATGAGGAGATTGGTGTGGTTCCAGTGATAGGCTTCCGCGCCGAGGCGGTGGGAAAGGAGGAGCGAGAAGGCGACGATGTCCGCCAAAAGGACCAGGAGGTTCGAAATGTCTTCGCTGATGAACATGATCGGAACGATCAGAACGGAGGCGAACAGCACGATGGTCCCGCCGGAATACTGGAGCTGATACATCGAGATCCAGACCCCGGCGCTGAGGATCGACGCTTCGGCCAGCAGCGCGGCGGGATAGACGAGGCGCGGTTTCCTGGAAGCCAGCAGAGCGGCGATGAGCAGCGCCGCCAGACTGAGGGAAAACGCGGCGATTTAGGCGTCCCGGCAGCGGGTGAACGCCTCGTCAAAAAACGACTTGACGAAGCAGTAGATCCAGTAGAACAGCTCCGCGGACGACCAGACGACGGTGAATTTCCGGTTGTCCGCCAGGACCTGCCGCCGGATCTTTCGGGTGTCCTCCGGGGAGTCCGTCATAAACAGCAGCGTTTTCAAAACCTGTGAAAACAAGGTGATCACCCCCCTTTTCGAAGATCGAGAGTAAAGTTATTTATATCACATATCGTCCAAGCTGTCGAGGGATTTTTCCCCGGACGCGGCGAAAAAAACGACACCTTCCTCCGTAAATACGGCGTCCAGGCGGCGGTCCCAGGGCTCCGCCGGGAGCGCTTCGACCCGCTGGTACCCGAAGGCCGCGGCGACGAGGAAGGCGTTTTCGCACCGGGGCAGGAAGCGGTCGTAG
>CAJOIG010000243.1 GCA_905234575.1 uncultured Oscillospiraceae bacterium | reverse complement strand
AATGCAGAAGGATCCGGCGTCCCGCCCAGCTCTGCGGAACCGCAAAGCTGCGGCGGTAGGTCATTTCCTCGCCATAGGGGACGAGGCGTTCGTTCCCGGAAAGAAGGCTCTCCGGACAGAAGGGAACGCGGATGGGCGAGGTCTCGCCGTCCATGGTGAGCTGCCATTCCCCGTTCAGACAGAGCCAATCCTCCCGCTGAAGCTGCGGACGGGGGTAGTCGTTCCAGGGCTGGCCGCGAAGGGCTTCTCCGGCCTCGGTATAGAGCTTCTGCATGGCTCAAAACCTCGCTTTGCGTGATGTGAAATAATGGTTTACGAACTCAGCGCAGCATACGACGGACAAGCCCGTCGTATTCTTTCTTATACGGCGTATACCGCATCGGCATATCCGGGTGGAGGATTTTGCGTACCACGGCCTTTTCGTGGGAGAAGGTGCGGAAGGAGTATTCGCCGTGATACTGTCCCATGCCGCTGTTTCCGACGCCTCCGAAGGGCAGGTTGGAGGCGAGGATATGCGAGATCGTATCGTTGACGCAGGCGCCGCCGCTCGACACATGACGGGTGAACCGATCCGCAGCGGCGCGGTCATTCGTGAAGACATACAGCGCCAGAGGCTTCGGACGGGCGCGGATGAACTCCTCCGCCTCCGCCATGCTGTCCACGGTAAGGATGGGTAGTATTGGGCCGAAGATCTCCTGCTGCATGACGGCGTCCGAGGCGGCGACGCCGTCCAGGATCGTGGGCTCGATATGGAGCGTGTTCCGGTCCGCGCCGCCGCCGAAAACACACTTTTCCGGGTCGATCAGACCGAGGACCCGGTCGAAGTGCTTTTCATTCACGATGTGCGTGAACGCGTTACCCATCGGTTCCGGGCATTGGATGGCGAACTGTTTTTTCAGCTCCTCCAGGAGCGCGTCGTGGATCGGACGCTCCGCGAGGATGTAGTCCGGCGCGATGCAGGTCTGACCGGCGTTCAGGAGCTTGCCGAAGACGATTCGTTTGGCCGCCATGGAAATGTCGGCGGTCTTTTCGACGATGACGGGACTTTTGCCGCCGAGCTCCAGCGTGACCGGGGTGAGGTTTTTCGCGGCGCGCTCCATCACGACCCTGCCGACAGCGACGCTGCCGGTGAAAAAGATATGATCGAAGGGGAGGTCCAGCAGATCGCTGTTTGCCTGCCGCCCGCCCTCTACGACGGCGACGTACTCCGGCGGAAATACGCTCGAAACCAGATCGGCAAGGACACGGGAGCTGTGCGGCGCGTAGGCCGAGGGTTTCAGAATCACGGTATTTCCCGCGGCGACCGCCCCGACCAGCGGCTCCAGGGACAGGAGCACGGGGTAATTCCAGGGCGCCATGACGAGCACGGAACCCAGGGGCTCGCGGAGGATATAGCTCGCAGCAAATGAGTTAACGAGGGAGGTCGGCTTTCGTTTTGGCGCTGCCCAGCGCCGAAGATGACGGAGCTGGCAGCGGATCTCCGTCAGGGTGAGACCGGCCTCGCAGAGAAATCCCTCCGTTTCGCTCTTTCCAAGGTCCGCGGTCAGCGCGTCCGTCAGCAGTGTGCTCCGCTCGGAAACGGCTTTATACAGCCTATGCAGTGCATCCTTCCGATAGGAGAGCTCCAGGGTACGGCCGGATCGGAAGAATTCCCGCTGACGTTCCAGCAGTTCCGCAGAGGTCATTCTCTCATTGTCCATTCCGTTTTTCCCTCCGAATATACAGCGACAGATCGCAGGACCCGCAGGGACAGCGCAGCCGCCGTTTTTCACCGCGCATCAGGATCGAGACGACCTTTCCGGCACGCTGATAGTAGGTGTCCGCGCCGCAGCTCTCGCAGTGCACGCGGTACTTGGCGGTGTTCATCCATTCCCGCTTCTGCTCCTCGCTTGCGGCGGTCGTGGCACGCGGGGTACAGCCGATTTGTCGGCATACGTCCTTCCAAATGGCGTCGTGTCCGTGCCGCTCGCCGGGATGGGTCAGCCAGACGACCGCATGTGCGTATTCGTGCCGGATCGTGTCCCAGAAAAGCTCGTCGTTTTCGAGCACGGCGGCGGACAAAAGGATACGCGGAGGAACGGCGATCCGCGAAGATGTCCGGGGATTGGGGGAGCGGAAGCTGCCCAGCCGCTTGCCCCGGTGAGGAGAGACGGCGAGCTCGATGCCGGAGGTATCGACGCCGAGCAGCCGGTCTAGCCGATCATATTCGTTCCGGGCCTCCCGAAGCGTATGCGCCGTCATGCGGATTCCGTGCCGAGAAGTCCGAGCTCCGCCGCATGGGTCTTCATGCCCTC
>CAJOIG010000242.1 GCA_905234575.1 uncultured Oscillospiraceae bacterium | reverse complement strand
CGGCGGATGCAGGCCATGAGCCGCTCCTCGCTCGCGGCGGGCGCAAACACGAAGCACTTGAGGATCGGGTCCCGCGCCGCGGCGTCCAGGGTGGTGAACACGCAGGGGTCGTGCATCGTCCGGAGCTGGGGATGGGCGGTCTCCTCCGGCGTGCAGTAGCAGATGCCGGCCTCGGTGTATACCTGCAGCTCCATCTCCGGCAGCTCCGCCATCATCCGCCCCAGGAAGGGGACCATCCGATCCCGGTCCAGGGTCCAGGTCTTCCGGTAGGCTCCGGCGGCGAAGTCGTACACGCCGCAGCCGTTCACGACGACGGCGGGGGTGTTCTGGGGCAGATCTCCCAGAAAGTGGATGGCGTTTTTGGGCTCGCGGCCGGTGCAGACGGCGAAGCGTCCGCCCGCGGCGATGTAGGCGTCGATGGCGGCGCGGTTCTCCGGGGATACGAGACCACGGGAGTTGAAGAGCGTGCCGTCGAGGTCGGTGTAGATCGCGGTCTTATCGGGTGTCATAGTGCCTTCCTGTCAGATGATATAGTTGCCGCCGGGTTCCGCCGAAGCGACGAGATCGGCGATGGTCCAGCGGTCGAGATACTCGTTCACGAGCTTGTCGAGGCCCTGCCACATGGGCAGCGTCGGGCAGTCCGCCCTGCGGGCGCAGGCGGGCGCGCCGTCCTCAAGGCAGGCCACGGGCGCGAGGGAGTTTTCCGTCATCCGCAGGACGGCGCCCACGGAGCAGTCTTCCGGCGCGAGCTTCAGCCGATAGCCGCCGCCCTTGCCCCGCAGACCGGTGATCACGCCGCCGCGGACCAGCGTCTTGACGATGCTCTCCAGGTACTTCTCGCTGATCTCCTGCCGCGCGGCGATCTCCTTGAGGGGGATGAAGCCGTCGGTTTGATGGGACGCCATATCGACGAGTACCCGCAGGGCATAGCGTCCCTTGGTGGAAATCATCATGCTCTCTTCCCTCACTCTCCGGTGATTTACCCTATTATACTACAGGGTTTATGGTTTTTCAATCGCGAAAAAATGTCCGGCGGGAGATCCCGCCGGACGTTTGGTTTTTGGGGACGGATCAGAGCAGCTCGAAGATGCCCGCGGCGCCCATGCCGCCGCCGATGCACATGGTGACCAGCGCGTATTTGCCAGCGGTCTCGGGGTCCTGCAGGTAGTCGAGGGCCTTCATGGTCAGGAACGCGCCCGTCGCGCCCATGGGGTGGCCGAGGGCCATGGCGCCGCCGTAGGGGTTGGTCTTCGCCATATCGAAGCCCAGGGTGTCGATGCAGGCGAGGGACTGGGAGGCGAAGGCCTCGTTGATCTCGATGACGTCCATCTGGTCGACGGTCATGCCGGCCTGGGCCATGGCCTTGGGCACGGCATAGATGGGGCCGAGGCCCATGACGGTGGCGTCGCAGCCCGCGACGGCGAAAGCCTTCAGCTTCGCGATGGGCCGCAAGCCGAGCTGCTCGGCCAGACCGCGGGCCATGATGACGACGTAGGCCGCGGCGTCGGTGGTCTGGGAGGAGGTGGCGGCGGTGACGGTGCCCTGCTCACGGAAGCAGGGCTTCATGGAAGCCATCTTCTCCATGGAGGTCTTCAGATTGCCGTCCATGTCGGCGAGGATGCCGTCGTCATACTCCACGACGCTGCCGTCGTCCCGGACGATGGGGATGATGCACTTGTTGAGCTTGCCCTCCTTGCGGGCCTTGGCGGCGAGGGTGTGGCTGCGAAGGGCCATCTCCTCCATGCGCTCGCGGGGGATGCTGTAGCGCTCGACGACGCGCTCGGCCGTCTCGCCCATGGTCATGTAGCCGCCGATGTAGTTCTCGTCAAACCAGGGGTCCTTCTGCTCTTCGGGGTAGGGCCCGAAGCACTTGGTCATGCACTCCACGCCGCCGGCGACGACGCACTGCATCTGCCCGGCGAGGATGGCGTTCGCCGCGGTGGCGATGGCCTGCAGGCCGGAGGAGCAGAAGCGGTTGATGGTCTGGCCGCAGACGGACTCGGGCAGGCCGGCGCGGTTGACGATCAGCCGGGACGCGTTCATGCTCATCTCGTTCGTGGGAGAGGCGCAGCCGGTGATCACGTCGTCAATGAGGGCGGGATCAAGCTGAGGGACCTTCGCCAGGACGCCCTGCAGGGTCTGGGCGGCGTATTCGATGGGATGCATGCCGGCAAGGCCGCCCTTGCGGGAGCGGCAGCAGGGGCTGCGGCCATAGGCCACGATGACAGGTTCGTTGTTCATGGGAAAGCATCTCCTTATTTCAAATTTCTCGGTGTGGTGGTTTTGTAAATACAGTATAGCACACAAT
>CAJOIG010000241.1 GCA_905234575.1 uncultured Oscillospiraceae bacterium | reverse complement strand
CCGAAGGAGGAGAAGATCATGCGGACGCTCGAAAACCGCGCGCGGGCCGTGTAGTCCTCCACCATGTCCGGCAGAAGGCCGTTGTACGGCACCATGACGATGGTGAAGCCCGTCGAGAACAGCATGTACATCGCGACGTAGAAGATGTACTGTCCCGTGACGCTCGCCGTGCGGAAGGGGATCCACAGCAACAGGAACGTAATGGCGGAGACGATGCTGCCGACCAGGATATAGAACCGCTTGGCCCCGAACCGGGAATGGGTCCGGTCCGCGATGTTCCCCATGATCGGGTCCGTCACGGCGTCCCAGATCTTGCCGATGAGGGGGATCGTCCCCGCGAGGGCCGTGGGCATGCCGAGGGCCTTCGTAAGAAACACCGTGAAGAAGGTGCTGATGACGACGAACGCGCCGCCGCCGTAGATGTCCGCGAAGCCGTACGACAGCTTGGCCCACAGACGGTTCTCCTTCGACTTGTTCGCTTTCATGGCTATGCTCCTTTCAGGCGGATAGCTCCGCAAGACTGCAAAGTAACGAATACCAGGGACTGTCCCGCCGGACGAACACCGGCGGGCAGCCGACGGGGGCGTCGATCTCGTGAACGCCGCCGGCAAAGCTCTCCCCGGTGAACACGTGGACCCAGGCGTCCTCCGGCAGATAGACCCGGCGGCGGACCGCTCCCTCCTCCAGCACCGGGGCGACGAGGAGGTCCCGGCCGAGGAGGTATTCCGTCTTTTCCGTATAGGCGGGTCCTTCGTCGTAATGGTAAAACAGCGGCCGGACGAGGGGCGCGCCGCTCTCCGCAAGCTCCCGCTCCAGCGCGAGAAGATAGGGCTTCAGCGCCGCGTGCCACGCGCTCGTCCGGGCGAGCTGGGCGAGAAGGTCCGCATCCGACCAGAACTGGACGTTCCGGGTCGGCTGGTTGCCCTCGTGGAAGCGGTAGAGGGGCGAAAAGGCGCCGAGCTCCTCCCAGCGGAGCAGCAGCTCCTTCGACCGGGTCATGTGCATCACAGTGGTGTAGCCCCCCGCGTCAAAATGGGACAGGCCGCAGCCGCTCATGGAAAGGGACAGCATGGCCGGGATCACCGCGGGCAGACCGTCGTCCTCCGACCAGTCCACATGCTGGTCCCCGGTCCACAGAAGCGGCGAGGCCGCCGCCGTGCCGGTATACCCCGCGCGGGTGAAGAAGACGAGCTCCCCTTCCATGCCCGCCTCCGCGACGGCGTCGCGGTTGAGCTCCGCCCACAGCACGGGCCAGCGGTTGTGCAGGACCGCCGGGTCCTCCCCGCTCGCGAGCACCGCGTCCGTCGGAAGGTACTCCCCAAAATCCGCCATCCAGCCGCCGAGGCCGAGGCCGATCATGTTTTCCTGAATGATTCGCTTGTACCACGCGCAGGCCGCGGGATTCGTCAGGTCCACCATCGCCGCCGGGAAGGTCGTGATGGTGACGAGGTAGTCCTCCCCCGCCCGGTTCTTCACGCAGAAGCCCCGCTCCGCCGCCTCGCGGTAGAGCGGCCCCTCCAGCGCCAGGAAGGGGTTTATGTAGCCGAGAAAGCGCACCCCCTGGTCCCGCCAGGCCCGGATGCGTTCCGGCAGGTCCGGGTAGAGAGCCTCGTCCCACTGCCAGTTCCACATCACCTGGTAGCCGAAGCCCGTCCGGCGGCAGCCGCACCAGTCCTGGGACCACACGCCGCAGACCCTTGCCCCGGCCTGCCGGGCGAGGGCGAGCTTTTCCTCCACGGCCTCCGTGCCGCCCTGGATCGCGAGGATCGCGCCGTCGTGGGTCCAGTCCGGCAGCGGTCCGGGCCGGCCCAGAAGCTCCGTCAGCCGCCGGGAGACCGCCGGGAAGTCCCCGCAGGCCTCGAACACGAGCTCCGGCGGCTCCCGGAACCAGAGATGGAAACCGTCCCGAGGCCGGAAGTCCAGCTCCGCGTACGCCCCGGTACGCGCGTGCAGGTAATAGCCCTCGCTCGAGACGAAGGTTGGCTGGACGTGGTAGGACTCGTATCGGTCGAGGGGCATGACCCGATGGGGCCGCCGCCCGAGGAGCTTTTCCCGGACGAGCTTTTTTCCGATTCGCAGGGCGTTCTGGTGCTCCGCAACCCAGACCCGCACCCGCTGGCCCTTCAGGTCCAGCGCGGCGTAGACCTCGCCGCCGCCGTAAAAATGCTCCGACGGGGACGAGGGAAAGGTCAGCCGGAAGCTGTTCCAGGGGCAGCCCTCGGGCGCGTCAAGCACCAGGACGGTCCGCCCGTCCTCCTCCCGCAGGCGCAGGGCCAGGCGGCGCCCGCCCCGCCGGTCCGCGTACCAGAGA
>CAJOIG010000240.1 GCA_905234575.1 uncultured Oscillospiraceae bacterium | reverse complement strand
GAGGGGGTGTTCATGACGATGAGCACGTTGGGGTGCTGCACGATGGGAGAGCCGACGGGATCGTCGGAGAGGATGACGTTGCAGTTGGCGGTGCCGCCGCGCATCTCGGGGCCGTAGGAGGGCAGCCAGCTGAGCTGACGCTTCTCGATCAGGCCCGCGTAGGCCAGCACCTTGCCGATGAACAGAAGTCCCTGTCCGCCGAAGCCGGCGATGACGATTTCATGATGTGCCATTGCTTACGCCTCCTTATCGCGGAATACGCCCAGGGGATACTGCGGGATCATGGCCTCGTCGATCCACTGCAGGGCCTTCTGGGGGGTCATGCCCCAGTTGGTCGGGCAGGCGGAGAGGACTTCGACAAAGGAGAAGCCCTTGCCGTCGATCTGGTTCTGGAAGGCCTTTTTGATGGCGCGCTTGGCGTTGCGGACGTTCTTGACGCTGTTGACGGTCACGCGCTCGAGATAGGCGGGCGCGTCCAGGGTGGACAGCAGCTCGCACACGCGGATGGGGTAGCCCTGGGTCTTGGGGTCGCGGCCGTAGGGAGAGGTCTGGGTGACCTGGCCGATCAGCGAGGTCGGGGCCATCTGGCCGCCGGTCATGCCGTAAATGGCGTTGTTGATAAAGATGATGGTGATGTTCTCGCCGCGGGCGGCGGTGGAGACGGTCTCGCACATGCCGATGGAGGCGAGGTCGCCGTCGCCCTGGTAGGCGAAGACGATGTTGTCAGGGAGGGCGCGCTTGACGCCGGTGGCGACAGCGGGGGCGCGGCCGTGCGCGGCCTCGATCATGTCGCAGTTAAAGTAGTTGTACGCGAGCACGGAGCAGCCGACCGGCGCGACGCCGACGGTTCTGCCCTCGATGCCGAGCTCGTCGATGGCCTCGGCGACAAGGCGGTGCACGATGCCGTGGGTGCAGCCCGGGCAGTAGTGCAGCACGGTGTCGGTCAGGGCATGGGGCTTTTCAAACACGATCATGCTTCCATTCCTCCTTCTGCGATCTTGCGGATGCTGTCAAGCACCTCGTCCGGCGTGGGGATCATGCCGCCGACGCGGTTGCAGAGGGCCACGGGCTTTTTGCAGCGGATGGCGAGCTCCACGTCCTGCTTCATCTGACCCATGTTCATCTCCACGCACAGGAAGGCCTTGACCTTGTCGGCCGCCTGGGCGAGAACCTTCTTTGGGAAGGGCCAGAGGGTGATCGGGCGGATCATGCCGACCTTGAGGCCCTGCTTTCTGGCCTCGACGATGGCGTTGCGGGAGACGCGGGCGGTGATGCCGGTGGCGACGATGCAGATCTCCGCGTCGTCCATGAGGTACTCCTCCCACAGGCACTCGGTCTCCTCGATCTTCTTATAGCGCTCAAAGCGCTGGAAGTTGAGCTTTTCCAGCTCGTCCGGGGAGAGGTAGAGGGAGTTGACGACATTGTGGGGGCGCTTCATCTCCGTGCCGACGGCGGCCCAGGGGTTGTCGTCGCCGAAGGCGTTGCAGGGCTCGGGCAGGTTCACGGGCTCCATCATCTGGCCCATGGTGCCGTCGGCCAGGAGCA
Source organism: uncultured Oscillospiraceae bacterium (assembly GCA_905234575.1). GTDB lineage: Bacteria > Bacillota > Clostridia > Oscillospirales > Oscillospiraceae > CAJOIG01. The sequence goes on along the minus strand of CAJOIG010000240.1, from coordinate 783 downwards.
TCGCGGGCATGCGGTACTTCCACGCGAGGTGGAAGGCGCGGCCCGTGAGGTCGGCCATCTCCTGCACGGAGGAGGGGGCGAAGACCAGGACGTGGAAGTCGCCGTGGCCGGGGCCGCGGGTGACAAAGTCATAGTCGGACTGGGAGGGCTGGATGCCGCCGAGGCCGGGGCCGCCGCGCTGAACGTTGACGATCAGGGCGGGCAGGTCCGCGCCGGCGAGGTAGGAGATGCCCTCCGCCTTGAGGGAGATGCCGGGGCTGGAGGAGGAGGTCATCGCGGGATGGCCGGTGGCGGCGACGCCGTACACCATGTTGATAGCCGCGATCTCGCTCTCAGCCTGGAGGAAGGTGCCGCCGATCTTGGGCATCTTCTTGGCCATGTAGGCCGCGACCTCGGTCTGCGGGGTGATGGGATAGCCGAAGTAGTGCCGGCAGCCCGCCAGGATGGCGGCCTCGGCGATGGCCTCGTTCCCCTTCATCAGAACGGTTTCACTCATAAGCCTGCTCCTTTCCTATCTCTCCACGGTGATGACGCAGTCGGGGCACATCATCGCGCAGCTCGCGCAGCCGATGCACTCCTCTGGCTTCGTCAGCTCCACCGGAGAGTAGCCTTTCTGATTCAGTCTGGTCTTAGAGAGCGCCAGGATCTGCTTCGGACACGCATTGACGCACAGGCCGCAGCCCTTGCAGATTTCCTCTCTAAAGGTTAATTTTGCCAAGACTTGTCCCTTCTTTCTCCATGTAATATAGTTGCATGATGTTTATAGGAAAGAAATTCCTTACA
>CAJOIG010000239.1 GCA_905234575.1 uncultured Oscillospiraceae bacterium | reverse complement strand
GGCCTTGCCCCCGAGCTGGTCATCGTGCTGACCACCGCCTTTGAGACGGACGGCGAGGATCACGGGAACGGCCTGGAGCCCAATCACACCTATGATGACTATTCCTGCGTTATGACCCGGCTTTCCTCTGCCGACACCTTCTGGGAGATCGCGGAGTTCGGCAACGGCTGAGAACAGCAGCATATCGAAATGGAGAGAGTTACCGTATGAAGAAGCGTAAGGGACAGATCATGCCGAGGCTGCTCGCGGTCCTGTGCTGCGCGGCACTGCTGCTGGGGCTGGGTGTGACGGCCTTCGGCGCGGAGGACGGCGAGGTCCGCATCCGGGTATTTGAGACCAGCGATATCCACGGCTATCTGCTGGATACCTCCGGCGGCGACGAAGCCGCGTTCCAGTACCGGCTGGCCTATATCGCCCAAGTGGTGAACGAGGCCCGGGCCTCCGGGGACTACGACGATGTGCTGCTGGTGGACGGCGGCGACATCTATCAGGGGATGCCGGTGTCCAACCTGACCACCGGGGCGGCCGTGCGGGCAGCGCTGGACGCTATGGACTATGACGCCGTGGCCCTGGGCAACCACGAGTTTGACTGGGGCGTGACCGCCTACTGCGCGGACCCTGACGCCACAGTGCCGGCATACGGGATCGGAGATTTCAAGGGTGACCCGGATATCCCCATCCTGGCCTCGGACCTGTACGACGCGGAAACGGGGGAGCGCGTGGACTTCACGAAGGACTATGTGATCGTGGAGAAGGCGGGCAAACGCATCGCTCTGATCGGATACATCCCCGACTATACGATGTCGATCATGGCCGATAAGATCGCCCCCTATGATATCCACGACGATCTGGACGCCCTGTCGGCGCTGGTGAAAGAGATAAACGAGACGGAGCAGCCGGACGTGACCATCGTGGTGGCCCATGCCATGCCGGTGGAGGTGGCGGAGGCGCTGAGCCCGGCGGATGTGGATCTCGTCACCGGCGGACACAAGCACGACGGGATCTACGGCGTGGCGGAAAGCGGCGTGCCCTACATCCAGGCGAACTGCTACGCCCAGGGCTACGCCTCGGCGATCATCGTGATCGGGGCGGATGGAACGGTTTCCATCGAAGAGCCGATGTATACGCCCATAACCGAGGAGAAGGAGGCCCTCTTTGACACGCCGGAGAACGCGGAGCACCTGGACGAAGCGGTCCTGGCCATCTCTCACGCCGCCTGGGAGGAGATCAGCGACGAGATGAGTGAGGTGCTGGGCTACATCGACACCCCCATTGAGAAAAAAGGCTATGTGGGCGACCGTGAGACCAGCGGAGGAAACTGGTTCACAGGACTCATGCTGCGGGAGACGTCCGACCAGGGCGTCGTGGCAGCCTTCTACAACACGGGCGGCGTCCGGGCGAACCTGACGATCCCGGAGGGAGAGACCCAGCGTATCGTCACGGTGGGCGACGTTTACGCCATCGCGCCGTTCAATAATACCTGGCTGATCTATGAGCTGACCGGAGCGGAAATTGCCCAGCAGATCGTGAACGGCTTTATCGAGAAAAACTACGGCGATCAGATGAGCGGCCTGACCTATGAGTATTTGAATCACGGGACCGAGGAGGAGCCGGACATCGAGATCGTCAGCATCACCCTGGACGATGGCACCGAGGTGGACGTCCACGATGAAGAGACCCTGTACCGGGTCGTCACCTCCAATTACAGCGCCACGCTGGAGGGCGGTGTGTTCATCGGCAAGGAGCCGCTCGTGCCGGAGACGGAGGCGCCCATCGACAACCTGACGATCATCGACCTGCTGCGGGAAGAGGCGCGGGACAACGAGGGTTATATCGCTGTGGATACCGCGCCGCGAGGCTTCTGCCTGAACGAGGAGGCTGCTGCCTGAAGTGCGGTTTCGGCGAGCGAACCGGAAAACAGGATGTCGAGGTTTTTTCATGAAACGAAAACTATGTGCGATCCTGCTGTGCGCGGCCGTGCTGTTCTCCTTTTCGGCCTGCGGCGGGAAAGAAGCGGAAACCATACCATACTGGAGAGCGGATTCTCCGACGATGGCATCGATCGTTTCCTATGTTTCTGCTGTTACAGATGAAAAGAACGAGAGTTATGTGCCGCCGGAGGAGCGGATCGCGGTGTTCGACATGGACGGGACACTGTACGGTGAGCGGTTCCCCACCTATTTCGACGAGTGCCTTCTGCTCCACAGGCTGTTACATGACGAGAGCTGTCAGGCTTCACCGGAGGACAGCGCCTGGGCGTTGGAGGCTGAAAACGCTCTGCGAAGCGGCGAGTCGGAGCCGGATTCTCCCCGCTCCTCTGCGCAAATG